>NZ_JBVJGZ010000017.1:171594-195044 GCF_055587025.1 Streptomyces sp. NPDC048600
GGCCGGGGCGAGCCCCACCCGGTGTCCGCGCTCCACGGCCGGTGCACCGTCGCCCCCCCCCCCCTCCCCCCCTACCCCCTCCCCCCCCCCCCCCCCCCCACCCCCCCCCCCCCCCCCCCCCCCCCTCCCCCCCCTCCCCCGCGTCCGTGGCCGACCGCGAGGGGCGGCGCCGGGCGAGGTCAGGGCTCGAGGGTCAGGGTGTCGCTCGTCTTCTCCTCGACCGCCTTCTCGGTGAACGCCCAGGGCAGCAGCTCGCCCTCGGCCCACTTGTCCGTCTGGTCGGTGTAGTGGGCGTTGTAGGCGTGCCCGGAGGCGCCGGTGAGGTTGATCCAGCGCGACTTGTCGAGGTCGGCGAGGTTCACCACCATGCGCATCGAGGGCACCCAGACGACGCCGTAGCCGCCGGCGGCGTTCCAGCCGGTGGCGTTGACCGTGGCCTCGCCGCCGCCGAGCTTCCACGGACCGCGGTTGAGCATGTACTGGAGGAAGCCGGGGCCTTCGGTGCCGAGCGTCTGGTTCTTCAGGAACAGGCGGTGCAGCCGGCCCCAGCTCCAGGTGTCGATGTCCTTGCCGAGCTTGGCGGTCAGCTCCCAGCGGGCGTCGATCAGGGCGCGTTCGAACAGCTCGTCACGGTTGCTCGCGCCCTCGCGCGTACCGACCTCGGGCGTGGACCACCAGTCGCTGTCCTCGTCCTTCACCAGGTTGCGCACGACCTCGAACCAGCGGTCGCCGCCGTCCGGCTGGGCCTGGTCGGCGTCGCGCTGGCCGCACTCACGCACCGAGCGGTTCTCGTCGGCCGGTCCGGTGGTGTCGGTCGGCTTCACCCACAGGCACTGGCCCTTGGCGCGCAGCTCCTTGGGGAGCTTGTTGCCGAAGGCGAGCTTCAGGATGTTGCGCCAGGTCGAGTTGAAGTACGCGGCGGCCGCCGAGTCGGCATCCTGGGTGTAGTCCCAGCCCTCCAGGAGCTTCTGCGCCTGGCGGACGTCCGGGTCGTCGATGTCGATCTTCAGCAGCATCGGGACGAGCAGCTTGGCGATCTCGCTGCTGTTGTCCAGCTGCATCTGCCGCATGTCGTCGGTGGAGACCTTGCCGCCGCCCTTGATCTTCGACTCGATGAGGTCGTTGATGCGCTGGCTGCGGGTGCCGTAGCCCCAGTCGGTGGTGAGGGTGTACGGGTAGTCGCCCTTGTTCACCACGGCCTGGTTGGCGGTGGCGATGTAGCCGCGGGCGGGGTCGAACTCGTAGGGCAGCTCGTCCTGGTCGATGAAGCCCTTCCATCGGTAGCCGGAGTCCCAGCCGGGCGCGGGGACGGAGCCGTCGTGGCCCTGCGCGCGCGTGGGGATCTTGCCGGGGAGGGTGTAGCCGATGTGGTCCTTGGTGTCGGCGTAGACCAGGTTCTGCGAGGGCACGTCGAACAGCGCGGCCGCGGCGCGGAAGTCGTCCCAGTCGGCCGCCCGGTCCATCGCGAACACGGCGTCCATGGAGGTGCCGGCGTCCAGCGCGGTCCAGCGCAGGGCGATGCCGTAGCCGTCGCCGCGGTCGGGGGCGGAGGTGTCGACGCCGGCCTTGCGGCCGGCCTTGACGAGCTCGTCGTCGCGGTCGGACAGCAGCGGGCCGTTGTCGGTCTCGCGCACGACGATGGTCTTGGACTCGCCGCCGGCGACCTCGATGGTCTCCTCGCGCGTCCTGAAGGGCTTGACCTTGCCGTCGACCTGGTAGCCGTCGCCGGTGAGCTTCTCCAGGTAGAGGTCGGTGACGTCCACACCGGAGTTGGTCATGCCCCAGGCGATGTCCTTGTTGTGGCCGATGATCACACCGGGCAGGCCCGCGAAGGTGTAGCCGCTGACGTCGAACCCGCACTTGTCCGAGACCGTGCGGCAGTGCAGGCCCATCTGGTACCAGACGGACGGCAGCGAGGCCGACAGGTGCGGGTCGTTGGCGAGCAGGGGCTTGCCGGTGATCGTGTGGGCGCCGCCCACGACCCAGGAGTTCGAGCCGATGCCGTTGCCGTTCACGCCGACGGCCTCGGGGAGGTCCTCCAGCACTTCGTAGAGGCCCGAGAGCTGGGTCTGGAGGGCCTCGCCGTCCGCGGAGGCGCCGGAGTCGCCGGACGCGCCGGGGTCGGCTCCGGAGCCGCCGCCCTCGCCCTCGCTCTCGCCACCGTCACCGTCGAAGGTCTCGGTGGACTCGTCGTAGCTGCCCTCCTGGACGATCGCCTTGTGGCGGGCGTAGGGGTAGGCCGGGTACAGGTCCTTGATCTGCTTGGGGCCGAGACGGCTGGTCATCAGGGCGCGGTCGATCTCGTCCTGCATGTTGCCGCGCAGGTCCCACGCCATCGCCTTGAGCCAGGCGACCGAGTCGACCGGGGTCCACTCGGCGGGCTCGTACTCGTTGGCGAAGCCGAGGGCCGCGTACTCCAGGGAGATGTCCTCGCCCTGCTTGCCCTTCAGATAGGCGTTGACGCCCTTGGAGTACGCCTGGAGGTACTTCTTGGTGGAGTCGGACAGCACGCTGTCGTACTCCTTCTTCGCCACCCGGTCCCAGCCCAGGGTGCGCAGGAACTCGTCGTTCTCGACCTGTCCCTCGCCGAACATCTCGGACAGCCGGCCCGAGGTCAGATGCCGCCGCACGTCCATCTCGTAGAACCGGTCCTGCGCCTGCACGAAGCCCTGCGCCATGAACAGGTCCTCCTCGGAGGACGCGTAGATCTGCGGGATGCCGTTGCCGTCACGCTTGACGTCGACGGGGCCCGAAAGGCCCTCGAGCGTGATCGTGCCCTCGGTCTGCGGGAAGCTGGCCCGCACGGTGCTGATGGACCAGTACGAGCCGTAGGCGACGCCGCCGACGAGAGCCAGCACCAGCACAAGCACGAAAAGTCGGGCTTTGCGCCCCTTCTTCCGGCCGGACTTGGCGGGCTTGTGACCCGTTGAGGCGGTGGTGTTGGGGGGCATCGCTGTCCTTGCTGTCCTAACGCGAGCGGCAGGCGGGCTGTGACTTCGAATGAGCGCTGGAGCAACCATAGGCGCAGGGCCCCGCGCCACTGGACCCGGAGTCGGGAAGCCGCGCGGACGGATGTTCGATCTTGCCCGGTCGAGCGTCAAGAAAGCGTCAAGAGTTAGGTAAGGTAACGAAGTAGTTGGATGCGGGATTCCTTGATCTCGTGTCCGATGGACATCAGCGTTCACGCGCGCGTGATTGCCCCCGTGAGCCAGGGAAGGGAACGCCCACTGACAGTCCACGACCTCAACCAGCTCCTGCTCGTCTGCTCGCTCGTCCTGCTCGTCGCCGTGGCCGCGGTCCGGCTCTCCTCGCGCAGCGGGCTCCCCAGCCTGCTCATCTACGTCGGCATCGGCGTCCTGATGGGCCAGGACGGGGTCGGCGACATCCACTTCGACGACGCCGTGCTCACCCAGGTCATCGGGTACGCGGCCCTGGTCGTGATCCTGGCCGAGGGCGGTCTCGGCACGAAGTGGACGGAGATCAAACCGGTCATGCCGGTCGCCACGGCGCTGGCGCTGGCCGGGGTCGCGGTGAGTGTCGGCGTCACCGCCGCGGGCGCGCACTATCTGATCGGGCTGGAGTGGCGCCAGGCCCTGATCATCGGCGCGGTCGTCTCCTCGACCGACGCGGCGGCGGTGTTCTCCGTCCTGCGCAGGATCCCCCTGCCCGCGCGCGTGAGCGGCACCCTGGAGGCCGAGTCCGGCTTCAACGACGCCCCGGTCGTCATCCTGGTCGTCGCCTTCTCCACCGCGGGCCCGGTCGAGCACTGGTACGTGCTGATCCTCGAGATCCTCCTGGAGCTGGCCATCGGCGCGGCCATCGGCCTCGCGGTGGGCTGGCTGGGCGCCTGGGCGCTGCGGCACGTGGCCCTGCCCGCCTCCGGCCTCTACCCGATCGCCGTGGTGGCCATCGCCGTGACCGCGTACGCCGCCGGCGCCCTGGCGCACGGCAGCGGCTTCCTCGCCGTCTATCTCGCGGCGATGGTGATGGGCAACGCCCGGCTGCCCCACTGGCCCGCCACCCGCGGCTTCGCCGAGGGACTGGGCTGGATCGCGCAGATCGGCATGTTCGTCCTGCTCGGCCTGCTCGTCACCCCGCACGAGCTCGGCGACGACATCTGGCCCGCCCTGGTCATCGGCCTGGTGCTGACCATGGTGGCCCGGCCGCTCAGCGTCGTGCTCTGCCTGCTGCCCTTCCGGGTGCCCTGGCCGGAGCAGGCGCTGATGTCCTGGGCCGGGCTGCGCGGCGCCGTGCCCATCATCCTGGCGACGATCCCCATGGTGAGCGGCGTCGAGGGCAGCCGCAGTCTGTTCAACATCGTCTTCGTGCTGGTCGTCGTCTACACCCTGATCCAGGGCCCCACCCTGCCCTGGCTGGCCCGCGCCCTGCGCCTGGGCAACGGGGCCGGCGCCACCGACCTCGGCATCGAGTCCGCGCCCCTGGAGCGGCTGCGCGGGCATCTGCTGTCGGTGTCGATCCCCGAGGGTTCCAAGATGCACGGCGTGGAGGTCAGCGAGCTCCGGCTGCCGGCCGGCGCCGCCGTCACGCTCGTCGTCCGCGACGAAAAGTCGTTCGTGCCGCTGCCCTCGACCGTGCTGCGGCGCGGCGACGAACTGCTCGTCGTCGCCACCGACCCGGTGCGCGACGCCGCCGAGCACCGACTGCGCGCGGTGGGCCAGGGCGGCAAGCTGGCCGGGTGGCTGGGGACGGGCGGGCGGGAGCACGGGAGCCACTGACGCTGCCGCTCGGGAAGCGGGGATCCGTCGGCGCTTCCGCTGCACCCGGGAGCGCGGGA
The DNA here is from genome assembly GCF_055587025.1 of Streptomyces sp. NPDC048600. NCBI lineage: Bacteria > Bacillati > Actinomycetota > Actinomycetes > Kitasatosporales > Streptomycetaceae > Streptomyces > Streptomyces sp. NPDC048600. The sequence goes on from NZ_JBVJGZ010000017.1 coordinate 176,390, forward strand.
GCCACTGGCGCTTCCGCTCCGGGAGCACGAGAGTCGCCGACGCTTCCGCTCCGCCCCGGGAGCGGGGGAACCGCTGACGCTGCCCCTCCGCCCCGGGAGCGCGCGCCGTTAATGGCATGTTTCGTACCGCTCACACCGCTTTTGATCACAGGCCCATGCCGCTACGGTGCCCACTTTCACAGATGTGACGCGCGTAGACCCCTGTAGGATGAAGGAAGACTTGATCGAACCAACTCTGCCTGACGCAGAGCTGGCGCGACCGTATGGCGGCCGCGACGCCTTCCTCTCGGTGGGGCGCCGGTATCTACCGCAGTTCCGCGCAAGAGGACAGCTCTCGGCGTCGCCCCCCACCCTCAGGGGCGGCGCTACCAGGCGGCAGAAAGGCACGGCCGTGGCGTCCACGGTCACCACCGAGCCGTCGCAGAACTCGCCGGCACCCTCCCGCCCCGGATACGGGCAACTGCTGCGCACCCGCGGCGCCTGGACGTTCCTGCTCCCCGGCTTCGCCGCCCGCCAGCCGTTCGCGATGCTGACCATCTCGATCGTGCTGCTCGTCCAGCACACGACCGGCTCGTACGGGGCGGCGGGCGCCGCCGCGGCCGTCACCGGCGTGTCCATGGCCCTGTTCGCGCCCCTCAGCGGCCGTCTCGCCGACCGCCACGGACAGCGTGCCGTACTGCTCCCCGGTGTCCTGGTGCACGCGGCGTCGGGCCTGACCTTCACCGCGCTCGCGCTCGCCCACGCGCCTCTGTGGGCCCTGTTCGTCGCCGCCGTCCCCACCGGCGCCTCCGTCCCCCAGGTCGGGCCGATGGTCCGTGCCCGCTGGGGCGTGAAGCTCCAGGGGTCGCCCCTGATGTCGACGGCCGCCGCCTTCGAGTCGGTCACGGACGAGTTCACCTTCGTCGTCGGCCCGCTGCTGGCGACGGCCCTGTGCACGGCCGTGGACCCGGCCGCGGGCCTGGTGACCGAGGCCTCGCTGACCCTGCTGGGCGGTCTGCTGTTCGCCGCGCAGAAGAGCACCCAGCCCCGGGTCGCCGCCGACGGGCACGCGCGCGTGCATCACGAGTCCGCGCTGCGTATCCCCGGCGTGCGCGTCCTGATCGTGGCCTTCCTCGGCATCGGCTCGGTCTTCGGCGGCATGCAGGTCTCCCTCGCGGCCTTCACCGAGTCCATCGGCGAGCCCGGCCTGAACGGCGTCCTGTACGGGACCTTCGCCGCGGGCAACATGATCTCCGGCATCGCCTGCGGCGCCATCGCCTGGAAGGCCGCGCCCCGGCAGCGCCTGGTCGTCGGCTACGCCGCGCTCGCGCTCGTCGCGTCCGGCCTGTGGGCCGCGCACTCCGTGCTGGTGCTCGCCGGGCTCGGCCTGCTGGTCGGCATGTGCATCGCGCCCGCGCTGATCACCGGCTACACGCTGGTGGAGAGCCTGGTCCCGGCCGGCGCCCGCACCGAGGCCTTCACCTGGCTGACGGGCGCCGTGGCGCTCGGCCAGGCGGCCGCGGTCACCGTGGCCGGTCAGCTGGAGGACCGCTTCTGGACCGGTGCAGGATTCCTCGTGCCGATGGGCGGCACCGCGCTGGCCCTCGCGACCGTCCTCGCCCTGCGTGCGCACCTCGTCGCACGTCCCCGCGGCATCACCGTCGCGCGTGGCGTCGGTCACCGCGTGCCGGTGACGGTGGACTGAATCCCCGGAATACGTCACTATGGATCGTCGTTAGCACTCATCGAGTGAGAGTGCCAGGAGGAAGACAGTGCCGACGTACCAGTACCAGTGCACCGAGTGCGGCGAGGGCCTCGAGGCGGTGCAGAAGTTCACCGACGACGCCCTGACCGAGTGCCCCGACTGCAACGGTCGCCTCAAGAAGGTGTTCTCCGCGGTCGGCATCGTCTTCAAGGGCTCCGGCTTCTACCGCAACGACAGCCGCGGCTCCTCGTCGAGCAGCTCGCCGGCGTCGTCGTCGAAGTCGTCGTCGTCCTCGACGCCCGCTTCCACGGCTTCCTCGACGTCTTCCGCGTCCTCCTCGTCGTCCTCGGACTCCAAGTCCTCGGGCTCGACGAGCTCGGCGGGCACCTCCGCCGCCTGACGCATCCGCGCGCGGGACCCTGTCGTCGTACGACGACAGGGTCCTCGGCGTTTCCGGGGGCGGGGCGGGTGCGCCGGGTTTCCGCTGCCGGATTCTCGGGGTCCTCCGGGTTCTTGGGGTTCCGGGGGCGGGTCCTCGGGGTTCCGGGGGGTCCTCGGTGATTCCGGTGCCGGGCGCTCGGGTGCAGGCCGCGCGAGTTACCGTGCTCGTCATGGCGAACGCAGACATCGGTGTAATCGGCGGCTCCGGCTTCTACTCGTTCCTGGACGACGTGACCGAGATCCAGGTGGACACGCCGTACGGGCCGCCGAGCGACTCTCTCTTCCTCGGCGAGATCGCGGGCCGGCGGGTCGCGTTCCTGCCCCGGCACGGCCGCGGCCACCATCTGCCGCCGCACCGGATCAACTACCGGGCCAACCTGTGGGCACTGCGCTCCGTCGGCGTGCGCCAGGTCCTCGGCCCGTGCGCGGTGGGCGGGCTGCGCCCGGAGTACGGGCCGGGCACGCTGCTCGTTCCGGACCAGCTGGTGGACCGCACCAAGTCGCGGGTCGGGACGTACTTCGACGGGCTCCCGCTTCCCGACGGCACGGTGCCGAACGTGGTGCATGTGTCGCTGGCCGACCCGTACTGCCCCGCCGGCCGCACGGCCGCGCTGAAGGCCGCGCGCGGCCGCGACTGGGAGCCGGTGGACGGCGGCACGCTGGTCGTCATCGAGGGGCCCCGCTTCTCGACCCGCGCCGAATCGCTCTGGCACCAGGCGCAGGGCTGGTCGGTCGTCGGCATGACCGGCCACCCGGAGGCCGCGCTCGCCCGGGAACTCGAACTCTGCTACTCCTCGCTCACCCTGGTCACCGACCTGGACGCGGGCGCGGAGAGCGGGGAGGGCGTCTCGCACGACGACGTGCTGCGGGTGTTCGCGGAGAACGTGGACCGGCTGCGGGGTGTGCTGTTCGACGCGGTCGCCGCGCTGCCCGCGAACGACGAGCGGGACTGTCTGTGCGTGAACGCGCTGGGCGGGATGGATCCGGGGTTCGCGCTGCCGTAGGTGGGGTGAGGTTCGCGTCGGCTCAGGCGGGGGTTGGGCTGCCGGCCCGAGGCGCCGCGCCTGAGGTGGGTGGCCTGGGGATCGTGACTGGCCCGGGGCCCGGTGTCTGGTGTCTGGTGTCTGGTGTCTGGAGCGGGTGGCCGGTGGAACGCCCCGTTCGGGTGAGGGAGTTGTCCACAGGCGGCCGTGCGTCCACCGGCTCCGACGGACGTCGCGGCGAAGGCCCATCGTGGGGACCGCACACCGATTCCTGTCGCAGGTGGTGGTTCCCATGACTCACGTGTCCCCTCCCCCGTCATCCCCTTACTCCCCTTACTCCTCCGCGCATCCGCCGGGCAGCGACGCCCCGGCCACCTGCGAGGTGCCGCACTTCGCACCCGTCCGCGTACGCGGCGGGCGGTATCGACTGGGCCGGCTCCTCCGGCACCGCAGGCGCGCCCTCGCGGCCGGGCTCGCGGTGACGGCGGCCGCGCTCGTGGCCGCCGGGCCGCACGCCGGGGCCGGTCCGCACCGGGGTGAGCAGACCCGTGGCCATCCCGCTCCGGTCCGGGCCCCGGACCGCAGGGCTCCGGTCCGGCCGGTGAGCGCGCCGGTACGCATCGCCGACGCGGCCACGGTGCGGCTGCTGCGCCCCGGCGACCGTGTCGACGTCATCGCCGCCCAGGAGACGGTGGCGGGCGGCGAGGCGAAGGTGATCGCCCGCGGCGCGCTGGTCACCGAGGTGCCCGAGCCGCTCGCCGGGACCGCGGACGGCGGGACGGACAGCGGGGCGCTGGTCGTGCTCGCCGTGCCCCGCCCCGTGGCGGCACGGCTGGCCGGAGCGAGCGCCACGGCACGGCTGGCGGTGACGCTGTGCTGAACGAAATGCGTCCTTCTCTGCCTGAAACGCTGTCAAGTCGCCCTTTCGAGCGACAGCATTGGACAGCTTGGCCTCACCCTGACGTAGGTTGCGGAGCGGCTTGTTCCACAACCTGTGTGCACGAGGAGAGGCTCCGAAGTGAGCGAGAAGAAGGATCCGGGCGTCTGGGCGGGCTTCAAGGCCTTCCTGACGCGCGGAAACGTCATCGATCTGGCAGTCGCGGTGGTCATCGGTGCCGCCTTCACCAACATCGTCAACTCGGTGGTGAGGGGTGTCATCAACCCGCTGGTCGGAGCGATCGGCACCAAGAACCTCGACAGCTACAGGTCCTGCCTCAAGGGCCCCTGCGTGGTCGCGGCCGACGGGACGGTCACCAGCGGCGTGACGATCCTGTGGGGCTCGGTGCTCGGGGCGACGCTGAGCTTCGTGATCACCGCGGCGGTGGTCTACTTCCTCATGGTGCTGCCGATGGCGAAGTACCTGGCCCGGGTGGAGGCCCAGCGCAAGGCCAAGGAGGGCACCCACGAGCTCATCGAGGTGACCGAGCTGGAGGTGCTGAAGGAGATCCGCGACGCGCTGGTCGCACAGCGGGGCTCGGGCCACAGCGAGAGCTGACGGCGGGGCCGAGGGCGGCCCCGGGGGCACGGTCTTCCCGGGCTGCCCGGCCTGTGCCCCGGTGGGCTGCTCAGAGGTGGTGCGGCGGCTTCTCGTCCAGGAAGCGCCTGAGGTCGTCGGCGCTGTCGCCGGACGGCCGCTCGCCCCATCCGCGGTCCGTGTCGTCCGAGGACTGCTGGGACAGCGGGTCGTCGAAGTTCAGCGCGGACTTCGGATCGCGCGGCTCGGGGGCGGATGCGGTGCTCATGCCTCCAGCGTACGGGGCCGTCGGCGGTGTCCCCGCGCCCCGACGTCCCTTGTTCGCTTGTGAAACCATCCACAAGATTTTCCGGCCGGTATCTGCTGTGCTGGGAGACATGACATCCAGTCCGACTCCGCCGGCGGCGCACTCCGGACCGCCCACCGCCGGCCGGCCGCTGCGCAGACTGACCGCTCGGGGCCGTGACGAGGCCCACCGGGTCGCCTCCCCGCTGGAACTCTTCTTCGACCTGTGTTTCGTCGTCGCCATCGCCCAGGCGGGCGCCCAGCTGGTGCACGCCCTCGCCGAGAACCATGTGGGCGAGGGGATCATGAACTACGCGATGGTCTTCTTCGCCATCTGGTGGGCCTGGATGAACTTCACCTGGTTCGCCTCGGCGTACGACAACGACGACGTGCTCTACCGGGTGGTCACCCTCGTCCAGATCGCCGGTGTGCTGGTGCTCGCGGCCGGTGTCTCGCGGGCGTTCGAGGACCACGACTTCCTGGCCGTCTGGCTGGGCTACGCCATCATGCGCATCGCCATGGCGGCGCAGTGGCTGCGGGCCGCGCGCTCGGCCCGGGGCGCGGAGAGAACCGTGGCCGTGCGCTACGCGGTCGGTGTGCTGCTCTGCCAGGTCGGCTGGCTGGGGCTGCTGTTCTTCCCGGAGGGCGCAAGGCCCTGGGTGTTCCTGGTGATGGCCGTCGCCGAGCTGTGCGTGCCGGTCCTCGCGGAGCGCGGCGCGGGGACCGCCTGGCACCCGCACCACATCGCCGAGCGGTACGGGCTGTTCACCATCATCGTGCTCGGCGAGACCGTCGCGGCGGCCACGGTCGCCGTGAAGACCGGCGTGGACGAGCACGACGCCCTCGCCGACCTGGTGCCGATCGCGACGGGCGGCCTGCTGATCGTCTTCTCCGCCTGGTGGATCTACTTCGCGGTGCCCATCCACGGCCATCTGCGCTCCAACCGGCAGGCGTTCCTGTGGGGCTACGGCCACTACCTGATCTTCGCCTCCGCGGCGGCCATCGGCGCGGGCCTGGAGGTGGCCGTCGAGCAGACGGTCGGCAAGGCGCACATCTCCACCCTGGCCGCCTCCGCCGCCGTGACCCTGCCCACCGCGCTGTATCTGCTCACCGTGTGGGCGCTGCACTCCCGGCACTTCAAGGCGGGCATCGCCCAGCAGGTGGTACTGCCCGCCACGGCTCTGGCCGTCATCTGCTGCACCTTCCTCGGCGACTGGGCCGTGTTCGCCGCGGGCCTGGTGTCGGCGCTGGCGGTGGCGGCCGGCATCGCCCTGACGAGCCGCACGTCGGCACCGGGCGGCGGCAGGTCGAGAGCGACCGCGCCGGTGGCCTGAACGGCACGCCTTCACACGAGAACGGCCTTGCGCGGCCCCGGTCCGGGCAAGACTGGATCACATGACAGTCGACGCTCTGACGGACATCGCCGGTCTGCGCGTGGGGCATGCCACGCGCACCGGCGACGGATGGCTCACCGGCACCACGGTCGTCCTCGCGCCCGAGGGCGGGGTGATCGCCGCCGTCGACGTACGGGGCGGCGGCCCCGGCACCAAGGAGACCGACGCCCTCGACCCGCGCAACGTGGTGCAGAAGATCGAGGCGGTCGTGCTGACCGGCGGCAGCGCCTACGGGCTGGACGCGGCCTCGGGCGTGATGGCTTGGCTGGAGGAACGGGGGCGCGGGGTGTCCGTCGGCCCGGATCCGGCGCACGTCGTGCCCGTCGTGCCCGCCGCCTGCGTCTTCGACCTGGGCCGCGGCGGCGACTTCCGGGCCAGGCCGGACGCCGCCACCGGGCGGGCCGCCGTCGAGGCAGCCGCTGCGGCCGAGGCCGGCGCGCGCGTGGCCGAGGGGAATGTGGGCGCGGGCACGGGCGCGGCGGTCGGGCTGCTCAAGGGCGGGATCGGGACGGCGAGCACCGTGCTCGGCTCCGGGATCACCGTGGCGGCACTGGTGGTGGCCAACGCGGCGGGCTCGGCGGCGGACCCGGAGTCGGGCGTGCTGTACGGGGAGTTGTTCGAGGGGTATCTGGAGCGCCCTGCGGCCGCGGTCCACGCCGCCGCGCGGCTGCGCCTGGACGAGGCCGCCGCGAAGAACGCCCCGCCGCCCCTGAACACCACCCTCGCGGTGGTAGCCACCGACGCGGAGCTGTCGAGGGCGCAGGCGCAGAAGCTGGCGGGCACCGCGCACGACGGCATCGCGCGGGCCGTGCGGCCGGTGCATCTGCTCAACGACGGCGACACGGTGTTCGCGCTGGCCACCGGGGCGCGGCCGCTGGACTCCGGGCGCCCGCTGGCGCTGAACGAGATCCTCGCCGCGGGCGCCGACACGGTGACCCGGGCCATCGTCCGGGCCGTGCGTGCCGCCGGGTCCGTGGACGGTCCGGGCGGGGCCTGGCCGTCGTACGAGGAGCTGTACGGCAGCCGCTGAGGGCAGGCACGGCTTCACCACGGCGGGTGGGCGCGTGCCCGGCCGGTGAACACACGCGCACCCGCCCCGCCCCCGGCGCGGAATCACGGATTCCCCAACGGCCCCTCGCGTACGGCCGATTGTCTTGGTTGTGTCACCGATGGACCACGGGGTGACAGCGCGGGAACCCGCCCGCGTCCGGTCGCCTCTTTCCCCACGCATTGGAGCGGATCACACACACGAACCTGGAGCAGCCCGTGGCAACGCCGGACATAGCCTCGCGTCGCATGATCGCGGCGTGCGCCGCCCTGGCGGTCGGCGCGCTCACCCTGACCGCGTGCGGCGGAAGCGCCGGCGCGGACGACAACAAGAACGGCGGCGGCGACCCCAGGAGCGCCGTGCCGCGGATCGTCATCTCGGCGAAGAACGGCTCGACGGCCGCGTCCATCAACGCCACCGGTGTGAAGGTCAGCGACGGCACGCTGACGAGCGTGAAGATGACCGAGTCGGAGTCGGGCGAGGCCGTACCGGGGGCGATGTCGGCGGACGGCACTAGCTGGCACCCGAAGGAGCAGCTGGAGCGCGGCACGGCGTACCGGATAGCGGCGAGCGCGAAGAACGGGGAGGGCCGGACGGCCGCGGCCGACGCCCGGTTCACGACGGTCTCGGAGGCGAACAGCTACATCGGCACGTATCTGCCGGACGCGGGGACCACGGTCGGTGTGGGGATGCCGGTGTCGTTCACCTTCGACAAGGAGATCAGCGACAAGAAGGCCGTGCAGTCGCACATCGAGGTCACGTCGGACAGCGGGCAGAAGGTCGTCGGGCACTGGTTCGGCTCGCAGCGGCTGGACTTCCGGCCCGAGGAGTACTGGAAGGCCGGCTCGAAGATCACGATGAAGATCGACCTGGACGGCGTGGAGGGACCGAACGGCGCCTACGGCGTGCAGAAGAAGACCGTCACCTTCACCGTCGGCCGCTCCCAGATCTCCACGGTCGACGCCTCCACGCAGACGATGACGGTCGTCCGGGACGGCAGCACCCTCAAGACGCTCCCGATCTCGGCGGGCAGCCCGGACAACACCACCTACAACGGCCAGATGGTGATCTCCAGCAAGGCCGAGCAGATGCGGATGGACGGCTCGACGGTCGGCTTCGCCGGGCAGTACGACATCGAGGACGTTCCCCACGCCATGCAGCTGACCGGCTCGGGGACGTTCATCCACGGCAACTACTGGTACGACCAGGCCAACCCGCCGTTCGGGCGCGCGGGCACGAGCCACGGCTGCGTGGGGCTCCAGGACGCCCAGGGCGCGCAGGGGGACACGCCGGGCAAGTGGTTCTTCGACAACTCGATGATCGGGGACGTGGTGATCGTGAAGAACTCCGCCGACAAGGAGGTCGCCCCGGACAACGGGCTCAACGGCTGGAACATGGCGTGGGACGACTGGGTCGCGGGCAGCGCGGTCTGACCGGGTGTCCTGGGGGTAAATGGCCTGTGGCCAGGGGGTTTTGACAGAGTGTCGGGCCGTTCGGGAACTTCCCCGGCGGCCCGTCCGTTTTCCCCACGTACGTTTTCTCGGTTCCCGGACATGATGTCCGACCGAGGGGCTACGGTATGCACCCACAAGGTGACATGCAGCAACGCCGGGAGAAACCTTGAGCGTTCCGTACGACACGGAAGCGTACGAACCACACGAGTCGCCGGAGTCTCCGGAGGAGCATCTCGCGCGACTGCTCGGCCGCGCCCTGAACTCCTTCGAACTGCCCGACGACGTGATACGACAGCTCGACACCGCGCTGGCGCACGACAGTTCGCTGCACTCCGCCCACCACAGCGCGGGCCTGCACCGGGAGACCTACCGGCACACCTGGCTGCTGGCCGACGGCTCGGCGCTCACCCTGTGGGAACTGGTGCACAACACCTTGTCGGGAGCCACACAGCACGAGGTGTACGTCGACGAGGAGGAGCTGCGCGCGGCCACCGACCGGCTCCCGCTGCCGCCCGCGCTCCCCGACTTCGAGCTGCCGGCGCTCACCCCGCTGTCGTCCCCGCCGGGCCCGCGGCACGCGTATGTGCCCGACGACTCGGCGGATCACGCGCGCCGACTGCTGCGCCGGGCGGAGAACCCGGACCGGCCGGACGCGGAGACGGCCGCGCTGCTGGCCACGGCGTTCGCGCACCAGATCACCCAGGCGTTCGGGCGGCCGTGCCGCGCGGGGCGGATCGGGCTGGGATTCGCGCTCTACGAGCACGCGTTCCTGCTGCGCGACGGCAGGGAGCTGTCCCTGTGGGAGGCCGAACACACGGCCACGCCCGACGGGCGGCACATGTGCGAGGTGTACTGCAGTGAGGACGCCGCGCGCGAGGCGATGGAGCGGCGCGCGGCGCAGGTCACCTGATCCGTGCCAGGGGCGCGGCGTCGCCCCGGTGAACCACGCCGGTGATCCGCCGCGCGGTCAGTGACCTTCGGCGAACTGCCGCACGAGGCCCGCGAAGGCGTCCCGTTCGGCGGGGGTCAGCTCGACCGACTCCAGGTCGGGAGCCGTCTGCCGCTGACGCGGAAGCGCGGGCAGTGCGACCGGGCCCGGCATCTGTGCGGCGGCCTCGAAGCGGCCACGGCGCAGCGCCCGGCTGAGGCCGACCGCCCAGGCGGCGGCGCCCACGGCGAGGACGGCCACCCCCGCCCACTGGAGGATCGAGACATGCTCAGGCATACATCCCAGTAGACACCACGCTCCGGGCGTTCGACTCGGACCGTGATGTATCTCGCAGGTGGTGCAGTTGGCTTGTTATTGCCCAGGTGCCGTGAATCTGGCCGAAAAAGAGCGAACAGCACACGAGCCCTCAAAGGGGCAGGCTGCCGTCCCCGTGCCCTCCTTCCGGGCAGTCGACGCTCCCCCTTCCGGGGCCGTCGGCACGCCCCCCGCTCCGGGCCGTCGGCGTACCTCCCGGCCGGGTCGCCGGGAAATCACGCTCCTCGGCGTGACAGACGCGGGAAAGGGGGAACCCGGGGCACCTGGGGTGACGGAGGCGCAGGGGCGGGGAATCCTCTCCTCCGTCCGGGGGCGCGGCCGTTCGGGGCGGCCCGCCCCCAGGGGCCGTCGGCGCCCTGCCGCATCCCGTGGACCATGTCGTCCGCCGCCGTCACCAGGCCGCCGGCTCTCGTGAGAACGGGCCTCCGCCCCGTCCCGCGACGCGGTCGCGCGGGAGGGGCGGAGGCCCGTGGAAGACGGCTCGCAGGCCGTCAGGAGGTTTCGTCCGGCTCAGTTCGCCGCACGCGAAGCGCTCTTCGGGTCGTGGTCGTGCGCGCCACCCGCGACGACCCCGGCAGGCACCTCGTCCGCGCCCCGCGCGGCCCCGGCACCCTCGACGCCACGGGCGTCCTCGACGCTCCCGGCACCCTCGGCACCTTCGAAGGCGGCCGCCTCCGCGTGCTCGGCCGACCGCTTGGGCAGCGCGAACATCAGCAGGAAGATCGCGCCCATCACGGCGACGACGTAGCCCAGCGCGTGCTGGAAGCCGTTCACGAACTCCGGGCCCATCTGCGCCGGGGCCACCTTCTCGTCGATCACCCCGAAGAAGACGACGGACACCAGGCCGAGCCCGAGGGCGTTGCCCATCTGGTTGACCGTGTTGATGAGGCCGGAGGCCGAACCGGCGTGCTCGCGCGGGACCTCGGACAGCACCGCGTCGGTCAGCGGGGCGAAGATCAGACCCATGCCCGCACCCATCACGACCAGCGGCGGGATCATCTGCCAGGGCGTGATGTCCAGCCCGAAGTGCTCGGACTCCCACCGGTAGAGCAGCACTCCGGCCGCCAGCACCAGCGCGCCCGCCTGGAGGACCTTGCGCCCGAACCGGGGCACCAGCTTCTGCACGGACATCCCCGCGGCCACCGACACCGCGATGGAGAACGGCACGCCGGTGAGTCCGGCCTTCAGCAGGCCCCAGCCCAGACCGATCTGGAGGTACAGCGTCCAGACCAGGAAGAAGATGCCGAGCCCGACACCGAAGACGATCTGTACGGCGATGCCCGCGGCGAAGCTCTTGACGCGGAACAGCGACAGTTCGATCAGCGGGGAGCCGTCCCGCGCGGTCTTGTACCGCTCGTAGGCGACCAGCGCGCCGAAGACCAGGAGCGAGCCGGCCATCGAGAGGTAGCCCCACAGCGGCCAGTCCAGCTCACGGCCGCGGGTGAGCGGGTAGAGCAGCATCAGCAGGCCGAGGGTCACCAGCGCGACGCCCACCAGGTCCAGCTTCAGCGCCTTCGGGGCGCGGGACTCGGTGATGAACGCGCGGCCCAGCAGCAGTCCGGCGATGCCCACGGGCAGGTTGATGAGGAAGATCGGCCGCCACTCCAGGCCGAAGAGGTTCCACTCCGTCAGCAGCGCGCCCAGCAGCGGGCCGAGCACCGCGCCCATGCCCACGACCGCGCCGAACAGGCCGAACACCTTGCCGCGCTCGTGCGCCGGGAAGGTCGCGTGCACGATCGCCAGCACCTGGGGCACCATCAGCGCCGCCATACCGCCCTGGAGGATGCGCGCGGCGACCAGCATGTCCGGGTTCGACGCGAGGCCGCACAGCGCGGAGGCGATGGTGAAGCCGCCGATGCCGAGCAGGAACAGCCGCTTGCGGCCGTAGATGTCACCGAGCCGTCCACCGGTGATCAGCCCGGCTGCGAAGGCCAGGGCGTATCCGGCGGTGATCCACTGTATGTGGCTGAAGGAGGCGCCGGTGTCCTGCTGGATGGACGGAATGGCGATGTTGACGATCGTGACGTCGACGAGGTCCATGAAGGCCGCGGTCATGACGATGGCAAGGGCGAACCAGCGACGCCGGTCGTTCGGCTCCGGCTGCCCCTGAGGGCTGCCCGAGCTGCCCGGGGCGGGTGCGGAGGTGGTCTCGGTGGAGGTCATGAGACAAAGCTAGAGGTTCATTAGGCCAGATCGTGTCCTAGTTCCGAGGCATCCTCTTTTCCATGACGACGGACACCCCGGCACGGCTCCTCCAGTTGCTGTCCCTGCTCCAGACGCCCCGGGAATGGCCCGGCGGCGAGCTGGCCGACCGGCTCGGCGTCTCCCGGCGCACGGTCCGGCGCGATGTCGACCGGCTGCGCGAACTCGGCTACCCGGTCCAGGCCACCAAGGGCTCCGACGGCGGCTACCGTCTCGTCGCGGGCAAGGCGATGCCCCCGCTCGTGCTCGACGACGAGGAGGCCGTGGCCATCGCGGTGGGCCTGCGGGCCGGCGCCGGGCACGCGGTCGAGGGCGTCGACGAGGCGTCCGTGCGCGCGCTGGCCAAGCTGGAGCAGGTCCTGCCGTCCCGGCTGCGCCGCCGGGTGACCACCCTCCAGGCCGCGACGACTGCCCTGACCAGCGGCGACGGCCCGAGCATCGCACCCGAGACGCTCACCGTGATGGCCTCGACGGTGGCCGGCCACGAGCGACTGCGCTTCGCCTACCGGGCCAAGGACGGCATCGAGTCCCGCCGTCTGACCGAGCCGTACCGGCTGGTGTCCACCGGCCGCCGCTGGTACCTCGTCGCCTACGACCTCGACCGCGCCGACTGGCGCACCTTCCGCGTCGACCGGGTCAGCGAACCCTTCGCCACGGGCGCGCGGTTCGCGCCGCGGGAGCTGCCGACGGGCAGCGCCGCGGAGTATCTGCGGCAGTCCATCGGCAGGCGCCAGGAGTCCTACGACTTCGCCGTCACGTTCGCCGCTCCCGCCGAGGCCGTGGCAGCCCGGCTCCCCGCGTGGCTGAGCCCGCCCGAGCCGCTCGACGCCGGCACCTGCCGACTGCGCGGGACGAGCGGCGATCCGGTCGAGTGGCTGGCCGTACGGCTCGTCATGCTCGGCCATGACTTCACGGTCCAGGAGCCCGCCGAACTGGTTGCGTGCGTCCGCGAGTTGGGCGCCCGCCTCACACGCGCGGCGGGGTGATCCGACGGCGGCGGAGCGCGGCAGGACCACCCGCTCGGCGCCGCGCTTGCGCAGCCGCTGGACCACTCGCTCAGCGCCGCGCTAGCGCAGCCGCCAGTCGAACCCCTTCAGCGCCTCCAGGTTCCTCAGGGCCAGTGCCGCCGGCCCCCGCGCTCCCCCGGGAAGCGCGTCACCGGACGCCCACGCCTGCACGGCCGTCCGTACGGCGGCACTGGCGACGGCGGCCAGGAACCGCTGCCCCGCGCCGTCCTCTGCCTGCGCGCCCCGGGCAACGTTGTCATCACCGTCCGCCCGGGACCCACCCGGCCTCCCGCTCGCCCCGTCCCCCGCTCCGGCCCCGGCCCCGGCCCGATCCGCCAGCACCTCGCCCAGCGTCTGCTCCGAGGCCTGGCACACCTCCGCCCACACCTTGCGCAGGGCGGGGCTGGAGTCCGCGAGCCGGATCAGGGTGCGCGCCCACTCCCAGGAGGCAGCCGACACCCCGGCTCCGGCACCAGACCCAGCACCGGTGCCGGCACCGGCACCGGCACCGGCACCGGGCATCAGCGTGTGCCGTACGGCGTGCTCCAGCGCCTCCGGCACGTCCAGCCCGGCCGGGGCCTCGCGCACGGCGTCCGTCCAGCGCCGCGCCCCGGCCGCGTAGAGCGGCGCGACGGCCTCCTCCTTGGAGGCGAAGTAGCGGTAGAACGTCCGCGGGGCGACACCGGCGGCCTGGGCGATGTCCTCGGCACGGGTCGCCTTCAGGCCACGGCTGACGAAGAGCCTCGCGGCCGCGCGGGCGATGTCCATGCGGGTCTCGGCCTTGCGCCGCTCGGTCAGGGACGCGGAGGAACCGGGCCGATTCTGCCCGGAGGTGGTACTGCTCACGTCGGCAGGCTATGCCGATGTGGCACAATCTGCCATCCGGCGGGCCACCCCGGGGTTCAGGTCCGGGGTGCCCCGTCCTTCCATGTCCGCGTGCCCGTCCGGCCGGCGGGCACCCGCCCCCGCCCGTATGGGCACCCGCACCCTTCCGCCGTTCACGCCGGGCGGGCAAAAGAGCCGGGCCCCGGCGCTCAGGGGGGGGAGAGACGCCGAAGCCCGGCTCGGGAAAGTCCCGGCACCGGGGGGAGTGCGTCGGGACGTGGACGGAAGGTCTTCGCGGACGAGCGGTCGTACCGGGTCGTACCGGAGCCTCGCGGCACAGGCGGAACGGTCCTGCGCGCAGGCCCTCGGAGGCCGCGTTCCGCACGCCGGGTGCGAACCCGCTTGCCCTGAAGGGTTGTTCCCGCCGCCTCAGGGGTTGAAGCGACGGAACACAGCCATGTTTGCGCGGCCTTGCGCCACCCGGCGTACGCCCCTGTCGCCCGCGACAAAACCCGCTCCCGGGCCATGCCCCGGCCACCCCTGCGGCAGCCTCGGTCGGCAACCCCCGGAACGACAGGCCGCCTTCGGGCACCCGGCACCCCGCCGCGCCCGGCGCCCCACCGTGTCCGTCAGGTCAGGTCACCCGTGTCCCTCAGGTCACCGCATCCGTCAGGCCGCCGCGTCGAAGCCGGTCTGGTGGGCCAGCTTCTTCAGCTCCAGCAGCGCGTGCTTCTCGATCTGGCGGATGCGCTCACGGGTCAGCCCGTGCTCCTTGCCGACCTCGGTCAGCGTGCGCTCCCGGCCGTCGTCGATGCCGTAGCGCATCTTGATGATCGAGGCCGTGCGCTGGTCCAGGCGGCCGATGAGGCCGTCCAGTTCCTCGCTGCGCAGCAGGGTCAGCACCGACTGCTCCGGCGACACCGCGGAGGTGTCCTCCAGGAGGTCGCCGAACTGGGTCTCGCCCTCGTCGTCGACCGACATGTTCAGCGAGACCGGGTCACGGGCCCAGTCCAGGACGTCACCGACGCGCTCCGGCGTGGTGCCGAGCTCCACGGCGATCTCCGTGTGCTCCGGCTCACGGCCCTGGTCACGGTTGAACTCGCGCTGCACGCGCCGGATCCGGCCGAGCTCCTCCACCAGGTGGACGGGCAGGCGGATGGTGCGGGACTGGTCCGCTATGGACCGCGTGATGGCCTGACGGATCCACCAGGTGGCGTACGTCGAGAACTTGAAGCCCTTGCGGTAGTCGAACTTCTCGACCGCGCGCACCAGTCCGGCGTTGCCCTCCTGGATCAGGTCCAGCAGGGGCAGGCCGCTGCGCGGGTAACGGCGGGCTACGGCCACGACCAGCCGGAGGTTGGAGCGGATGAAGACGTCCTTCGCGCGCTCGCCCTCCTCCACGAGGGCCTCCAGCTCATCCCGGGTGGCGTCGGCCTTGGACGCCTCGTACCCGTCGAGGACCTGCTGCGCGAACACACCCGCTTCGATCGTCTGCGACAGCTCGACCTCCTTGGCGGCGTCGAGCAGCGGCGTGCGCGCGATCTCGTCGAGATACATGCCGACCAGGTCGCGGTCGGCGATCTCGCCGCCATGGGTGCGAACACTGCTGGCCGCGTCTGCGGTCTCGCCGGTGGCGGACTTACGACGGGCGACGGCACGGGTTGCCATGCGTGCTCCCTTGCGATGGTGGGGTCAGCGGGCGGTCGGGACACTGGATCACTCTCGTCGGGTGCCCTGCATCCGATGGAAACAACGACTGGAATCAGGACAGAATTCCCAACCCGTCCCTCGATTTTTCTGATCATGCAGTACCCTGTGCCGCCAACAAGGGGGTCGGATGCTGTCGGAACCGTCGGAAGTGCAGGTCAGAGCGGGGATCGAGGAAGATCTCGAGGCTCTCACCGACCTCTACAACCATTACGTCCGCGAGACGCCCATCACCTTCGACACCGGCGTCTTCACCGCTCGGGAGCGCCGCCCGTGGCTGCTCTCCCACCCTGAAGACGGCCCGTACCGCCTGAAGGTTGCTCTGGACGCCGGTACCCGGGACGTCCTCGGCTACGCCACGTCGAGCCCGTTCCGCGCGAAGCCGGCCTACGCGACCTCGGTGGAGGTCACGGTCTACGTCGCTCCGCACGCGGGCGGGCGTGGCATCGGCACGCTGCTGTACAAGGCGCTGTTCGAGGCCCTCGCGGGCGAGGACGTGCACCGCGCGTACGCGAGCATCGCCCAGCCCAACGAGGCCTCGGTACGGCTGCACGAGCGCTTCGGCTTCCGGCACGTGGGCACGTACCGCGAGGTGGGCCGCAAGTTCGGCCGCTACTGGGACGTGGCCTGGTACGAGAAGGAGCTGTAGCCCCGCGCGGGGGTCACGAGTCTCGTCCGAGAGCCCCGCGCGAGGCCCACCGGCCTCATCCGAACCGCACGGAACTCAGCCGAACTGCACGGACCGCTTGGCCAGTCCCATCCAGAACCCGTCGATCACCGACTTCTGTTCCGCGAGCCCGCCGCCCGCGTCGGCGGCCCCCATGGTCACGAACAGCGGGGCGAAGTGCTCGGTACGCGGATGGGCGAGCCGTCCGGCGGGGGACTTGGCCGTGAAGTCGAGCAGCGCGTCCACGTCGACCGCCTCCAGCGCGTGCCGCCCCCAGTCGTCGAACTCGGCCGACCAGCCGGGAACGCCGGTGTGCCGGAGCGCGGCGAGGTTGTGCGTGAAGAAGCCGGAGCCGACGATGAGCACGCCCTCGTCGCGCAGCGGGGCGAGCCTGCGGCCGATCTCCATCAGCCGCACGGGGTCGAGGGTCGGCATGGAGATCTGGAGGACCGGGATGTCGGCCTCCGGGTACATCTCCACGAGCGGCACATAGGCCCCGTGGTCGAGCCCGCGGTCGGGGATGTCCTGCACCGGCATACCGGGGGCGCGCAGCAGCTTGCGTACGGAATCGGCCAGTTCGGGCGCGCCCGGGGCGTCGTAGCGGACGCGGTAGTAGTGCTCGGGGAAGCCCCAGAAGTCGTAGACCAGCGGCACGGTCTCCACCGAGCCGAGCGCCAGTGGGGCCTCCTCCCAGTGCGCGGAGACCATGAGGACCGCCTTCGGCCGGGGCAGTCCGGCGGACCAGGCGGCGAGCTGGCCGGGCCAGACGGGGTCGTCCGCGAGCGGCGGGGCCCCGTGGGACAGGTACAGGGCGGGCATGCGCTCCTGGGTGGCGGACATGACGACGACTCCCTCCGGAGGCCTGACTGACGCTTGAACTTTAAAGCTTCCTCTCGGTACGAGGCTAGGCCAGTCTTGTTTAAACTTCAAGGACTACGGCCGTAGAGTGGACCCATGAACACGGCACCCGCACCCACCGGCGCAGCCGCGGCCGATCGCACGCCCTTCGGCGAGCCCCACTGGCTCACCGCCGAGGAGCAGCGCGTCTGGCGCTCCTACCTCCATGCCACCACCCTGCTGGAGGACCACCTCGACCGCCAGCTCCAGCGCGACGCGGGCATGCCGCACATCTACTACGGCCTGCTCGTACGGCTCGGCGACGCCCCTGAGCGGCGGCTGCGGATGACCGAGCTGGCCATGGACGCGAAGATCACCCGGTCCCGGCTCTCGCACGCCGTCGCGCGGCTGGAGAAGAACGGCTGGGTGCGCCGGGAGAACTGCGACTCCGACAAGCGCGGCCAGTTCGCCGTGCTCACCGACGACGGGTACGAGGTGCTGCGCCGCACCGCGCCCGGCCATGTCACCGCCGTACGGCAGGCCCTGTTCGACCGGCTCACCCCGGAACAGCAGAAGTCCCTCGGCGAGATCATGCAGATCGTCGCCGAGGGACTTCAGCCCCCGGACGCGGGAGCGGACCTGCCCTGGCTGCGCTAGAGCCCTCGCTCTGCGCGGCCCGGGCAGGTCCGGGGAGTCGTACGGACGAGGCGTCCCCTTCCTGGTCCGTACGAACGGGCCCTGCGGGATTCCTCCGTCGGGACCGGTGGGTCAGTGGGCGACCACCGGGACCGGGACCTCGTCGTCGGCGCCCTCGCCGGAGGCGACGGGGGTGCTGCCGGGCCGGCCCGCGTTGACCAGGGTCAGGGCGATCACGGCGGCGGCCACCAGGATGCCGACCGCGAACCAGATCGCGCTGGTGTAGCCCTCGACCATGCCCTCCAGCTGCACCAGCTGCTGCTGCGAACGCCCGGCCGCCGAGCCGATGTGGTCGGCGACGTACGCGGTCGTCGCGGACGCCGCGATCGTGTTCAGCAGCGCGGTACCGATCGCGCCGCCCACCTGCTGGCTGGTGTTCACCATCGCCGACGCCACCCCCGAGTCCTGCGGCCTGACGCCCTGCGTGGCCAGCGACATCGCCGGCATGAACGCCGAACCCATGCCCAGACCCAGCAGCAGCATCGCCGGCAGCAGCAGCGCCGCGTACGACGACCCGATCTCCATCTGCGTCAGCAGCAGCATGCCCACCGCCGCGACCAGGAAGCCCGGACCCATCAGCAGCCGCGGCGCGACCCGCGTCATCAGCCGCGTACCGATCTGCGTGGAACCCGTGATCATGCCCACGATCATCGGCAGGAACGCGAACCCGGTCTTCACCGGCGAGTA
>NZ_JBVJGZ010000018.1:0-31726 GCF_055587025.1 Streptomyces sp. NPDC048600
CGCTACGAGAAACGGGCATACGCCTACCTCGGCACCGTCACCCTCGCAGCCCTCATCATCTGGCTCCGCACATGATCCAGGAAACAGCGCCTAGTACTCGTACGAAGCTGAAACCGCTTGGTGCACCATCGAGATCGACAGAACCGACGATGGGACCATTCTGATCAACGGCGTCGTCGACCCACAGCGGCTCGATGATCTGACCCGGCTCCTGGCCGGACTCGGCTTGAGGCACAGCCTCGAACTCTCCGACGAGAACAACGACATCATTGACGAGCGACGGCACTGAACCGTCGGCCTCAGGGAACTGCGGCCTTCGAAGTAGGGGTTGGGGACGTTCGAGCGTCTGTCGGCGGTCTCGTGATGGATGCACCTGGCAAGGAACACGCGCGTCGGCCCGATAGCCTCCGCGGGTGGGCGCTCGATGTCACCCTCGCGTACCTGGTCTCGGCCGAACGCCTCCTGCAGGACTACATCCCCTCGCTCACCGAGTACCACCTGTCAGGCATCACCTTCGCCGCGCTGAACGAGCGTCTTCTGATGGGCATCGACCGCACCGACTGCCTGGGAGGAGCGGCCTGCGTCGCGATGCACCAAGGCACCACCGGCGCCCAGGCGTTCACCGCGCTCGCGCTCTGTCTCGTCCCCCTCGCGGCCGCGGCCCGCTGGCGTCTCACCCGCCGTGACCTCGGCTGACCGAACAGGTCCGACAAGTGCCGACTCCACCTGACGTCGATGCGCCCGGCGCGACGCCTACTGCCGCTACACCACGGCTCTCCTCGGCACTTGCATGCTGGCCGGAATGAGATACCCCTGGGCGACACCTCGAGACGGCAGCGACCCTGCCGGTACACGCAGGCTGCGACTCCTCGTCGCCCGCCCGACGGCTCCGGCCCTGCTGTCGCTCGTGGCCGCCGGCATCCTCAGGAGTTCTCGCGCCCCGGGCCGCGGCGCCGTTACCTGCCACATCGCATTCCCTCCGCCTCCGACCTCAGGAGCCGACATGACCGATCTTGATCCACGCGGCAACACCTACGACCGGACCCAGCCCTTAGGGCTCGGTGAGGCGCACACCGCGTACGGGACGTCCCACGCCTGGTCCTACCGCCGCGGCGGGAACACGCGGCCGCGGCCGTCCGCGTTCGTGTCGGCGCTCGCGCGAGGCGACTCCTGCGTGGACTGCAATCTGGCCGTCGGCCGGCATCTGCACCTGCATGTGGCCGCCGCCACTGGAGAGGTGGGCCGGGTGCGCACGGCCGTACAGGCGGTTCTTTCGCGGTGGAACTGCCCGTTCGGCGTCATCGACGACAGTGTGCTGCTCATCAGCGAAATGGTCACCAATGCCGTCTTGCACGGGGCCGACACGACGATCACGGTCGATCTGGTGCACCTGGGGGACCGTCTCCTCGTGGAGGTCACCGACGCCTCCCCCGCCCGCCCCGTCGTCCGCCGGACGGGTGCGGACGACGAGCACGGACGCGGTATGCAGCTCGTGGAGTGCATCGCCACGGCCTGGGGTTCCCGACGCGACCGCGACCGGGGCAAGACCACGTGGTGCACGCTGGCGCTCGACTGCGGCGGCACCTCGCGCGGCGCCCGCTGACCGTCCAGGCCGGCCCATACGGCCTGCGCTTGACCCTCCCGGCCGACCCGCCCGGCCTGCGCTTACCGCCGGTATACCGCTGCTCTTCCCGTCACCGGCACAGTGACGGCGTCATCGCCGCCCCCACGGCGGTCCCAGGGAGGAACAGTGACCGGTGCGACGAACGAACAGCAGCGCCAGGCTCCGCCCGGCCCGCACGACGACAGCGTCTACCGCTGGGACATCCACCATGTTTCCGCGAGCCGCCACCAGCACGGCCCCTGCGGCACCTGCGTGAGCGAGGACAGCGCCCGCGCCTGCATCGAGGCAGCGCTGTCCGCGGCCGCCGACGGGGACGGATACGCCTGGGGCCTGCTCAGCCGCGTCCCCGCCGCCACCGCCGAGACGCCGCACCGCACGCCCCTGGCGTGGGCCGCGGCCGGGCCCGACGGCAGGATCAGCTGGCTTCCTCACGGCAGCCGGCCGTACGGCGATGTCGGCCCGATGCCGCCGCAGCGGAACGAAAGCGTCTGGACGCTGCTCGAGCGCTACGGCGGCGAACTGAACCGGCACCGGCTCAACGCGGGCCGCACCCAGGCGGAGCTGGCCCTGGGCACGGGCTGGCCGAAGGCGACCGTCGCGTGCGTCGAGCGCGCCCGGTGCATGCCGTCGTACGACTTCACCCGGCAGGCGGATCGTTTCCTCGGCGCGGAGGGCGCACTGGTACGGCTGTGGCCGTCGCTCATCCGGCCCGCCTACCCGGACTGGTTCTGGCATGTGATCGAACTGGAGCGCCAGGCCGCGTTCATCCAGGAGTTTGAATCCGTGGCCGTTCCGGGCCTGCTGCAGACACCGGCGTACGCACGGGCGATCTCCACGGCGGCTCACCCGGTCGCCCCCGAACTGGAGATCCAGCAGCTCGTGGCCGCCCGCGTCGACCGGCAGCGCATCCTCGCACGCCGTGAACCGCCGCACATCGTGGTGACACTCGACGAAGCGGTCCTGAAGCGCAGCATCGGCGGGAGCCGGGTGATGAGCGAACAACTCGCGCACCTCCTGGACATCGGCGCCCGGCCCCGCGTCCACCTCCAGGTGATCCCGTTCAAGGTGAGAGAACACCCGGGCGGCATGACTCCCTTCCGCCTCATGGGATTCAGGGAC
Organism: Streptomyces sp. NPDC048600; assembly: GCF_055587025.1. Taxonomy (NCBI): domain Bacteria; kingdom Bacillati; phylum Actinomycetota; class Actinomycetes; order Kitasatosporales; family Streptomycetaceae; genus Streptomyces; species Streptomyces sp. NPDC048600. The sequence continues at coordinate 2,744 of NZ_JBVJGZ010000018.1, forward strand.
GGCCCGGACGTGCTCTACGGCGAGACGTTCACCGGAGGACAGACGACCGTCGACGCGGCGCCGGTCCAGCAGCACAAACTCGCCTTCAGCCTGATCCAGTCCAAAGCGCTCTCCCCGGACGACTCCCGGCTGTTGATCCGTTCGGTGAAGGAGGAACTGGACCGTGCGACGGACTGAACCGGTCACGCCGGCCCCGCGCCGCACGCCGTCCGGGGCGAGGCGGACGAAGGCACCGCGCGGGCCGTTGTGGCACCGCAGCAGCCACAGCATGGGCAACGGCGGCAACTGCGTCGAGGTCGCGCTCGCCCGAAGCCCCCAGGTCCTGGTGCGTGACAGCAAGGATCCCTGCGGCCCGCGACTCCGGTTCGCACGGCGGGCATGGCAGGACTTTCTCGGCAGCGTGACGGGCTGATGAGGCTACGGCCTTGTCCTCAGGGTGAATTGCCGCCGACAATGCCTCATTTCCCGCTTGCGGGCGACGGCTTACGGAACGGGACATGAGGTATCGGATACTCGGGCCGCTCGGACTCTGGCGCGACGACGAAGAAGTCGACGTGATGCCCGCCAAGTGGCGCATGCTGCTGGCTGTCCTGCTGTGCGAGGCGGGGCAGGTGGTCTCCACCGACCGGCTCGTGGAGGAGCTGTGGGGCGCGGGGCCCCCGCAGAGCGTGCAGAAACTGCTGCAGGGCTACGTCTCACGGCTCAGGCGCGCGCTGGGCGACGAAACCGGTGAACTGCTCGTCACCCATGTGCACGGCTACCGTGCCCACGGCTACCGGCTCGTCGTCGCACCTGGCGAGGTCGACGCGCACCGCTTCGTCGACCTCGTCAGGCAGGCCGGGCGGGACCTGGAGCGCAGCCCCGAGTCGGCCGTCGAGAGGCTGACCGAGGCACTCGGCCTGTGGGGAGACGTCCCGTTCGCCGATGTGCCGCCGACTCCCGCGGTGGAGGCCGAGGCGACCCGGCTGACGGCCACGTGGACGCAGGCACGCGAGCTGCTCATCGAGGCGCGACTGCGGCTGGGCCGCCATGAGGCCGTTCTCGACGAGGTCGAGGCTCTGGCCGCCGAGCACCCGTTGCGTGAATCGCTGCGCGGGCAGCTGATGCTGGCGCTGTACCGGTCCGGGAGGCAGGCCGATGCGCTGGCCGCCTACCGGGATCTGCGCCGTCGGCTCGCCGAGGAGCTGGGTATCGAGCCCGGTCCGCCCGTACAGCGGCTCCACCAGCAGATCCTCACCGCCGACAGGTCGCTGCTCGTCGAGCCCGCGCCTCCCGCCGACCCGGTACCGCAACCGCCGGTGGCGACGGCTCGTGTGCCGAGGGAACTGCCGCACAGCGGCACCGCGTTCCTCGGCCGCGCGAGCGAGTGCTCGGTGCTGGAGGAGGTTCTCTGCCGCTCCGGCGAGCAGCGCACCGCGATCGCCGCGATCGACGGAACGGGCGGCATAGGAAAGTCGGCCCTGGCCCTGCACATCGCGCACCGGCTGGCCGACCGGTTCCCCGACGGCCAGTTCTACGTCGATCTGCACGGTGCGACGGCAGGGCTCACCCCGCTCGAGCCGGGCGAGGTGCTGGGGAGATTCCTCAGCACCCTTGGAGTGCCGCACGTGTCCGTGCCCGCCGACACCGACGAGGCCGCGGCGGCCTTCCGCTCCCTCGTCGCCGATCGCCGCATCCTGATCGTCCTCGACAACGCGGCCGGCGTGGACCAGGTCCGCCCCCTGCTGCCGGCGGGTGCGGGCTGTGCCGTCCTCGTCACCAGCCGGGAGATGCTCACCACCCTCGAAGGCGCCACGCATCTGCATCTCGGTGTCCTGTTCCACGACCAGGCGACGGCACTGCTCGAGCGCGCCCTCGGCACCGAGCGGGTCGCCGCCGAACCCGAGGCCGCGGACGCGATCATCCGGATGTGCGGCGGGCTGCCGCTGGCACTCCGGATCGTCGGAGCACGCCTGGCCGCCCGCCCGAGCTGGCCCCTGAGCTCCTTCGTCGACCGGCTCACCCACACCCAGAACCGCCTCGACGAGATCCGGGTCGGAGACGTCTCGGTCAGGGCCAGCTTCGACGCCGGATATCACGCCGTCTGCCAGGGCGACCCGGCCGCCGCCCTCGCCTTCCGGCTCCTCGGGATCGTGCCCGGCCCGACCATCAGCCTGCACGCCGCGGCGGCGCTGCTGGGCGGACGTGCCCCGGACGTCGAGGACGCACTCGAACGTCTCGTGGACGCCCACCTGCTGGGCAGCCCCGCCCCGGCCCGCTACCAGATGCACGACCTGCTGCGGCTGTTCGCGCGCGAGGTGTGCGCCGAGGAGCCCGTCGCGCACCGGGACCAGGCCCTGGAGCGTGTGCTGCGGTTCTACCTCGCCACCACCCGGCTGGCCGTGACGCACCTCGAGGTGCCACCGCACGTCGCCCGAGGCACCGACCGGCCACAGGCCCAAGGAACCGCCGCCCCCGGCGCTTCTACCACCGTACGCATCGAGGACCGCGCACAGGCCGAGGCCTGGCTGGAAGCGGAACGGGCGAACCTGATCGCCGCGGTCCTCCACGCCTTCACCCATTCCGACACCACGGCACGTCTCGCGCTGCGGCTGACGGGCCTGCTGCAGTGGTACCTGTATCCCCGCGCCCGTGCCCGCGAGTTGTGGACCCTCGGCGAAGCGGCCGTCCGCACGGCACGGCGGCTCGGCGACCGCGCCGCCGAGGCCTGGGCACTGCACAACCTCTCCGCCGTGTACTGGCTGCACCGCGGGTTCGACGGCATGCGGCAGTGCCTCGAGGCCGCGCTCGAGATCTGGCGGCAGATCGGCCACGGTGGCGGGGAACGCCGCTCGCTGTACTACCTCGCGGACGCGCTCGCCGAACTGGAGCTGTACGACGAGTCGATGACCGTGCAGAGCGCCCATCTGGAGCTGGCGCGAGAGGCCGGGGACCAGGTGGCGGTCGTGGCCGGTCTCGGCAACCTCGGCAGGGTCAACAGCGGACTGGGCCGTGCTCAGGACGCCTTGGCGTGTTTCGAGGAGGGCTTCAAGGCCGCGGAGGCGATGGGCGACAGGACCCTGCAGAGCTTCGCGCTGCACGAGATCGCCCATGTCCACTTCGGCCAAGGGCGGAGCGAGGAAGCGTACCGGCAGATGCGGCTGGCGGGTGAGTTGGAGAACGACGCGAGCAGATACGTCAGTTGGCGCGATCACGCGTGGAGCGCGTACTTTCCCGCGGTCCTGAGCCTGCGGATCGGACCCCAGGCCCCCGGACCCCCGCCCGTATGAGCCGGTGGCGGCGTCAATCTACCGCCGCTATACCGATCGCCCCCACAGTGGCGCAGGCTCCTGGTCCGGTCCGCGGTCTCCGGGAAACCCGGAGACTCCTCGGCCGCAGGGGCTTCCCTGAGCACCCCGCTCCCCCTAGGGTCGGGCGCCTCTGAAGCAGCAGTCCACCCATCCGACTCACAGGCGGTAGGCCACATGGACGCCCATCCATCCGGCGACGGGGGCACTCTGATCGTCACCCGCACCGTTGACCCGCCCGGACTGCGCCTGGAGGGAGAGCTGGACGCCGCACGGCACGGTGAGCTCTCCGAGGCGCTCACGGCCCTGCACGGCACAGGCGGTGAAGTCCGGCTCGACCTGGCCCGCCTGCACTTCATCGACCTCGGCTCGCTGAGCCTCCTGTCCGGCTTCGGGAACGGACGCCGAGTCGTCCTCGACGGACTGTCGCCCACGGTGGCCCGCGTGATCGAAACCCTGGGGTGGGAGCGGCTGCCGGGCCTGGTCCGGGGTACGGAGGCAACGTCATGACGATCGACACGCCCGGCAACGGCAACACCGCTGCGCACCCGGGGGACGAGCACCCGGGCGTCCGTCACGAGGCCTATCTCTACCGAGACGACGAGGAGTTCCTCGCCGGCACCATGCCTCATCTGCGCAAGGGCATGGAGTCCGGCGCCCCGACCTTCGTGGTCACACCCGAGCACGAGGCCGCCCTGCTGCGTGACGCGCTCGGCGCGGAGGTCCCCGCGGTCCAGTTCCTCGATCCCGCGGACCTGTACACGAACCCGGTGCGGGCCATGGCCGCGCTCACTGCGGTTGCCCGAACCCTGAACACCACACCCGCCTGGGTGGTGGCCTCCGACGACTGGAGCCGGTACCCGGACGAACTCGAATGGGTGCGCTACGACGCGGTGTTCAACCTGAGCTTCGCCCACATCCCCTTCCGCACCCTGTGCTGCTACGACACCGAAGCGCTGCGGCCCGAGACGGTCGCCCTCGTGCGGCAGACCCACCCCAGGCTTCTGGAGGGGTCACAGATCGTGGACAACCCCGCCTACCGCAAGCCCGAGGACTTCGTCGCCGACCTGGACCGACGGCCCCTTGCCGCGTCCCCGCACTCGGCCGCCACGATGCAGATCCTTCCCGCCGACCTGCACTCCGTACGGCAGTTCGTCGCCGCGCAGGCCAGACGGTGCGGTGTGACCGCCGACGCACTGCACAACCTGCTGGTGGCCGTCACCGAGGTGGCCACCAACGCCATCCGCCACGGCAAGGCACCGGTGACCCTGCGCACCTGGCCCGACAACGGGCTGATCTGCGAGGTCACCGACTCCGGTCACTGGCAGCCCGACGAGTTCATCACCTGGAGCCCGCCGGAGTCCTCGGCCGACTCGGGATTCGGGCTGTGGAGCGTGGGGATGCTCTGCGACACGGTCCAGGTACGCACCGGCGCCACGGGCACGACGGTGCGGCTGCGGACCTGCGCGGCATGACCGACGGGGTACACCGCTCCCGGCTCGAGGGTGAACGCGAAGGCTGGCTGGGTGAGTTCGAAGGGCCCCGGGCCAGCCTGACCGGAGGCGCAACGAGAGGGTGGCGGGGCACCGACACTCCTCCGCGCGGAGGCAGGCGCCCCGATCAGCCGTCACTCTGATACTCGGGCTCAGAGTTCGCAAGCCGACTTCACACGGATCGACGATCCGGCTGTCCGGGGAGCGCGTGCGGCATAGGCTCGCATCGCACAGGTAGACAGCAGTGGAGGGGCCGCGATGCGGAAGGGCAGTGTCGAGTACGAGCAGGCGTTGGACGCCATGGTCGAGATCCTGCGGGATCGGGCACGCCGGGGGGCGGAAACCGTGCAGTACGGCCGGCTCAGCAACGAGCTCGCGCGCCTCGGCCACCATGTTCCGCCCTACGAGGGGCCCATGCCCCACCTGTTGGAGGACGCGTCCGCCGAGGGAAACCCGGACGGATCGCTCGGCCTGCTCTCCGCCCTCGTGGTCCTGAAGGAGACGGGTCGGCCGTCGGCGGGCTTCTTCCGGCTGGCCCGCCGGGCCCCGTATCACCGCCCCGGCGACGACACAGAGCTGTGGATCAGCGAACTCAAGGCTCTGGCACGGCAGCACGCCGACCAGTAGACGCCGGACTCCTCGAAGCACCTGCGCACGGTTCGCCTCCGCGCCTTGCCATGCCCGCCGACGCAGCCCGCCGCCACTCTGCACGATCGACTGCGGCAGCCGTGATCATTCACCCGGTCCGCGGACATCCCACCCCACTCGAACGGCTGCCGCCCGGCCTGCCCGTCCCACTGTTCAAGGAAGTACTCGTGAGCGCAATCGGCTCCGGCGGGAGAGTTCAGCCGGCTCGTCCCGGCGACCCCTCCCGTATAGGCCCCTACGTCATCATCGGCCGTCTCGGCGCGGGTGGTATGGGCACCGTCCACGCGGGAGTCGCCTCCGACGGGCTGCGCGTGGCGGTCAAGGTCATTCATCCCGAGCAGGCTCAGGACCCGGAGTTCAGGGCACGGTTCCGGCGCGAGGTGGAGGTGTCCTCCCGCGTCACCGGACCGCACGTCGTCCCGCTGCTCGCCGCCGATCCGGACGCGCAGACCCCGTGGCTCGCCACGGCCTATGTGCCGGGACCGACGCTGAACGAGCATGTACGCGCACACGGGCCGCTCACGGAGGGAAGTCTCCACGCGTTCGCCGCCGCCACGGCACACGCGCTGGCCGCGATTCACGCAGCGGGAGTGGTGCACCGTGATGTGAAGCCGCAGAACGTCCTGCTCACGCCCGCCGGCCCCCGCGTGCTGGACTTCGGCATCGCGCACGCCGCCGACGGCACCAGCGTCACCCGGACCGGGGTGATGACCGGTACTCCTGGCTGGATCAGCCCCGAGCAGTACCGGCAGGGCAGTGCGGGTCCGGCGGGTGACCTGTTCGCGTGGGGAGCGCTCGTGGCCTACGCGGCCACCGGCCGGCTGCCCTTCGGGACCGGCGCGCCCGATGTCGTGGCCTTCCGTGTGATGTCGGGCGAGGCCGACCTGGACGGTGTCCCCGCCCCGCTGCGCCGGACCGTGGAGAAGGCACTGGCCCAGGATCCGGACGACCGCCCGTCGGCCGCCGAAGCCGCCGGGGAGTGCACGGTGCTGCTGGCCGCTCAGGTCACGCAGGTGGCGCCGGCCGATGCCGTTCCGGCAACCGCCGTGGACCTGGTCACGGCCGTCTGGGAGGTGCCAGCCAGCGAGGATCCCGCCTGGCACCTGCCCACCGGCCCAAGCCGTGGGAAGAAGCGGCTGGCCGGTGCCGTCGTGCTCGCGGCCGGCATCATCGGCGGACTGGCCGGAGGTCTGGCGGCTCTGCTGCCGGGCGACACCGGGGGCGACCGAGACACACCCACGTCCGCTGCCTCGTCATCGGCGCAGGCCACGACCGGAAGCAATCGGTCCTCGACCGACACCGTGCAGCAGGACAAGGGGGCGGAACCGCAGGCCTCGACCGGCGACGCGGCGAGTATGGCGAGCTGGCGGCAGGCGCGGGCGGCACAGGGCGCGGGCGAGCACGACGTGGCACGCGCCGTCCTGCACGACGAAGGTGTCACGGCGCAGGATCTCAGCGGTGGCGCCGACTTCGTCCCGGATACCGTGCGGTTCCACGACTCACGCGGGGAGGTCTACCTGTCGTACCGGCTGACCTCCGACGAACAAGGGGCGATGTACGCGGAGACGGAGATCGCCAGGTCGATGTGTCTGACGCTGCGGGACGTCGTCCTGCGCCTGCACCCGGACCTGCCGTACCGCACCTACGTCATGGTGAAGGAGGAACAGGGGCAGGACCCCCAGGTGACGTGGCAGGAGGACTTCGTCACCGACTCCACATGCCAGTCGGCCGCCGACACCAGTCCCGGGCAGGACACGGACGTTGCGCAGGACTGGCAGCCGGACGACGCGGGTCTGGGCCAGGCGATGATCCCCAGCACCGACAGCGCGGAGATCCGAGTGGCGGACGGCGCCGCCAGGAAGATCATCGCGGAGACCAATGCGATGCGCCAGACACTCGGAACCGATCGTGAACTCGGCAACGCGCACATCAAGGTGGGCTTCGACCCCGTCGACTCGGCGATGTACGTGTGGTCGGAATACCTGCTGTGGAACGAGCAGCAGGTCGACACCTGGGCAGAAACGGCCGCCGGTGAGGCGTGCCGGGCCCTGGTGAGCGAGCAGGAGAGCGCGGGCAGCGCCTGGCCCTACCACCGCTACGCCGTGGCGCAGATCGGCGCTTCCGGCATCCTGATCATCCGTTCGGGCACGGCCACCTCGCAGGCCGACTGCCCGGCCTGAGCGTCGGTCGGGGCGGTGGCGGAGGTTGACCCTCGACCTTGTCGAGGGCTCAGGGTTCCGGGTGTGGAGAGCGAGATGCGCAGCATCGGAGAGATGGCGCGGGACAGTGGACTGGGCGTGAGCGCGCTGCGGTTCTACGACCGTGCCGGGGTACTGGTCCCCGCCTGGGTGGACCCGGTCAGCGGATACCGCTGGTACGAGCCCGGGCAGCTGGAGGAGGCGCGGTTGCTGGCCCGCCTTCGCCGGGCGGGCATGCCGCTGGCCGACATCCGGCTCGTACTGGCCGGGTGGGCCGGCACGGACACGGGCCTCGTGCGCCGTCTCCTTGAGGCACACCTGCGCCGTCTCGAGCTGGGGCTGTCCGACGCCCGCAGCGAGTTCTCCACGCTCCGAGCCCTACTCGACCGCAGGGAGACCCGTCCCATGACCACGCACCACAACACCGCCCGGTTGTCCGTCCCCGCGCCGGAACTCGCCGCCGCGTTGGACGCGGTCCGCTTCGCCGCCGGCACCGATGCGGAGCTGCCGATGCTCGGCGGAGTCCTGTTCGACATCGAGGGCGAGGGACTCCGTCTCGTGGCCACCGACCGTTACCGGATGGCTGTCGCGCACACACCCGCGAGCGGGCACGGCGGGCCGAGGACACAGGTGGTGGTGCCCCTTCCGCTCGCCGACGCGATCCGGGCTCTGCTGACCGGTGAGGCTCCCGTCCGGCTCACGGTGGACGGTGACCACGTCACGCTGGAGAGCGAGAGCGGACAGACATCCGGCCGGAGCCTCGGCCACGAGTTCCCCGACTACCGACGCCTTGTCGACCTCCCGGCCGGTCGCCGGGCCCACGTCGACACGGCGGCCCTCCGCCACGCCCTGGAGACCGGCCCGGTCAGCGCGGGCGAGACGCGAGAACAGGACGGCGGGACCTACGACCGCAGCGTGCTCCGGGTGGCGGAGAACGGGGCCGTGATCGTGTGCGACGACAGCGACAACGACCAGGACAACGTGGCCGTCAACCGCGAGTTCCTGCTCCACGCGCTCACCGCCGGAGCCCGGGACGAACTGATCCTGGAGCTGGGCGCCCCCACGGCACCCCTCGCGATCCGTCGGCCCGACGACGAGGGCGCGTTCTCGCTCCTGATGCCGGTGAGGTTGGAGAACTAGCCTCCGTACGCATCGAATCGCCCCTCGCCCACGGCTCCTACGAGGGAACGGCGGGGCTCGCAGGCGGGGTTGTTTGATTGTTTGACCTATCTGGCCGTGCCCTCATCGATTGGGTCGGCTCGGCAACTCCCGTCCTCAGGGGGCGGTGTTGGAGCCTCCGCGCTCTTGTACCGCCCGCTGCCGGTGACACACGGGAGGCGCCGCCCCGGCCCGAGTGGGCGGAGGCGGCGCGTCGGGGAGCGGGCCGGCGGAGCCCGTACCGATTCAAAGGTGGCGAGGCCAACGGGCTCTCCCGCTGAGGCAACTCGGCGAAGAGCCGAGCCGACAGGGACGCGCGAGGGGTCGCTATGAGCCCTACTTCTCGACCCGCAAGGCGATGTCGCAGTCCAGCGTCTGCACGAAGTCCCGCCCGTCCTGCCGGTACTCGAACCTGCAGCCGCCGAGGTTTCCGGAGAGCCCGCCCGGTGACCTTCAACCACGCCCCGTAGTAGACGTCGCTCTCGGTTTTCGCCTTCACCCGGTTGACGTCGCGCAGGTGGTTCTCGAGCTCGTCGAGCCTAGGCATGCCCGGCGAGCCGTGCTCCATCAGCATGACGACCCCGTCGGAGTCGTCCCACGCACAGCGGCGTACTCGACGATCTCAAGTCCCTTGGGCACGCGCAGGAACCGTGCGCTCGTGATCTCGACGGGCCTGCCGGACTGGTTGTACGGCACGGGGAGCGCGGCCCACCAGCGCTGGCCTCGCCTGACATGGTCGTTGCCCAGCGTCCCCGCGGACTGCATGCCGCCGTCCAGGGCGCCCCCGGCCGCCCGACCGCCGTCGGACGACGCAGGCGCACAACCGGCGAGCAGCAGCACGCAGGCGATCAGACCGAGGAAGCGGCCCGCCCGCCGGCGCGTGCGTGTCTCAGTACGAGAAGAAGAGACCCGGCCTGCCCGACAGGCTCGCATTCTTCCCCCCAGATAGGTTCCGTCGCGGGGCATGGCGAAGAGGACGTCGAGGCGTCGTCCGGCGAGGCAGAACAGTGCTTGGGTGTGGCGCTTGCCCTGGGAGGTCTTCTTGTCGCAGTAGGCCCGGGAGGCCGGGTCGCCCACGGCCGCGAACGCGGCGAGGAAGAAGGCCCGTTTGCGGCGCCTATTCCTCTCCTGGAGAGCTGTTCGCCACGGATCGACCTGCCTGAGCTTCGGGTCGCCGGGCGATTCCCGCGTCGGCGGCGAGGTGGCCGGCGGTCGGGAGGGTGCCGCCGTCGCCGACCTCGATCAGGATCCCCGCCCTGTCGGCCCTGCGGATCTGGGCGCGGCATCACGCGGGCCGTGTCCGCGATGATGAACGCGTCCTTCGCGTCGGTCTTGGCCTCGCCCGGGCAGAGGTCGGTGATCCGCCGCATCGTGAGCCCGGACAGGCAGGCGACGGGCAGCCCATGTCGTTGCCGACCGTCAGCTCCAGGGCGCCGATCGAGGCGGGCTGGTCGACCACGACCAGCAACCGTTCCGTACTCGGCCTGGAGTTTCGCGAACAGTTCGCGGAGCTTGGGCTCGGCGACGGGTTGCCGCTCGGCGAGGGCTCTGCTCCCGGTCGGTGTGACGGCGATGGCGTGGTGTTCGCCCCCTGCCGACGTCCAGGCCGACGACGTCGATGACGCCGGTGTCGATCACGTGCAGGCCTCATCATCACGCTGTCGTCCGGCCTCGCCTGGGCGATCAGGGCCGACACGCAGGGACCAGCTCGCCCAGCGTCCGGCGCGGAACGGGCCCGGCGCGGTGAGGCGCCGGGCCCGTGGGTGCCGTACGGCCGTGACGGCCTACGGCCTGCCGGTGCGCATGGATGCTGCCGTACTTGCGCAGATGCTGGACGAGGCCTTCGATCAAGCTGTCGTGCACCACGGATACACCGCCTACACGCGATTACGAGGTGATCGTCTATGCGACGGCTGATCCCCGTACTGGCATCCCACCGGCCCACATGCGGTATCTCTTTCGGTACTGCGTACAGGCCCGGTGCGAGACGTCAGTGCCGGCGCGCATCTGGCTGAGGAGGTGCAGGGCCCGTGCCCGGAGCGGGGGCTCCTGGTGCTGTGCTGATCCAGTAGGCGGCGGTGTATTCCTCGGTCGCCGTGAGGATCCGGGCCTGATCCTCGGTGGCCAGCACGAGTACGAACCGCACATAGTCGCCGATGTCGGTGCCTTGCGGGTACTGCTGCCCGATGCCGCGCAGGCGCCAGGCCAGGGCGGGCAGCGTGCGGTCGCTCGGGAAGACGACAGCGAGGCCGGCGAGGGCCAGCCGGACCGCCGGGCACTCGGCCTGCCACCGGGCCAGCAGCTCAGGCATGCAGGACCGAACGACGCTGCGCGCGCGAGCCTCGCTGTCGGGATCGGCGTCGCGCGGAGCATGGCGGTCCGGCTCGAGCGCGGCGTACGTGTCCACGGCCGGCACAGCCTACGCGCCGTCCCAGCCGGGCATCCCACTGGCTGACCGTGACGTGTCTCTCCAGCCGCCCTCGCTGAGGACACAGCGTCTGGGCCGCGGCGCCCTCGGGACGGGTCCTGTTGACGCGAGGCATGGGGCACGCCTGGGACCATGTACACATGTCCGAGGAGTCGAACCTGATGTCCAGCCTGTGGCCGCTCGTGCCCTCCGGTGTGACCGACTGGCTACGGGAGCTGTGCGGCGATGACGGCCTGACCGGGTTCATGCCCCCGGCGATGCCCGACGCGGTGTGGGTGCTCAACGCCCTCTACGAGCACGAGCAGAGGCCGACCGGTGTGACGTACGAAGAGTGGCACCAGGCGCGACTGGCAGACGGCAGCACCCCGCGCCACATCGTCGCGGGCATGGACCTCGACGCGGTCTGCGTGGTCACGGGAGGAGGTCTGGGCCGAGCCCGGCACCCGGGAACGGGCTGGCGGCGGCTGCGCTGGGCCGAGCTCGCCGAGCGGACCGGCGACCCCGTGGTACCCAGCCAACTGATGCCCTCCTACCGGTGCTTCCCCTCGGTCGGAAAGGACGGAAGCTGGCCGCTGGACATGATCCCGCCGACCGAGGGGAGCCTGGACCGTGAGACGTGGACACGGCTGATCGACCTCATCACCCACTACAGTCCGGCGGGCCCGGAAACTCGCTGCCTGGCCTACTACAACCCCCTGACGCTCGGAGCCATCGATTTCGACAACCTCCACGTGCGTACCGGACGGCTCGCGGACGCCGAGATCCTCTACGACCACTCCGAAGCCGACTTCAGCCCGTCCAACCTCTGGGCCGAGGACCACTCGTGGGTCCTGTGCACCGACTACGACCTCTGGGCCACCAAGGTCTCCGGTCCCCCAGCCCTCATCAAGGCGCTGCTCGACGACCATGAGCTCGAGGCCGTGCGTCTTCCCTGGGCGCAATGACATCAGCTTGCACACAGGTCCCTTCCACAGGCGTTGGCGGCGCCGGCTCTGTCAGGCAGCAGTGGTTCTGGTCCAACTTGCTATGCACGACTGTCCGGCGTGACCGTGGTCGGCCCTTTCGTCGTCGCCGACAATGACCTGTCACGAGAGCCCAGCGGCTCAGTCACCAGCGCTGTCGTCGTCGATCGGCCGCAGACGGCGTCGGGCTTCCTGCAGCCGCTCGTCGTAGTCGGGGAAGAACAGGACGGGGAGCATCTTGTCCAGCTGCCCGGCGATACGATGGATCGGTGCCCATGCCGCCGGATCATAGATGGTGTTGCTGAGGTCGGTCATCTGCAACCTCTCCAACCAGTCCGACAGGACCGTCGCTTCGTCGCGGGTGAGCTTGATCGTGATCTCTGGCTCTTCCGCCCCGCCTTCCTGAGCAGGCAACTGTCACAAGCCTCGCGAGATCGACAAAGTCGGTTGGCGGCCTTGAGAAGGTAGCCCGACCGATCAGTACGGCGTGGAGGTGGGCCAGAGCGGCGGTGTTCGAACTGCGCTCGGGTGCACGGGATTTGGCGCTGCCCCTAGTCGGCCCCGAGCAGGCAGCAGCGATGCGGGCGACCGCCGCCGGGCTGGTTCGGAAACCGCGTGGCATCGGAGGAACGGCCTGGGCCATGATGTGCGATGTTGTCCACACAGAGGCGGTTGCCAACTTGACGGTGTCCCCGGCCGCGCAGGCCATCCTCGACCGATGTGCACACGATGACGCCCCAGGGGTGTCGTGGCAGTGGGAGTCCATGGCTGCCGACGCCGTGCTCCGGCACGGCGGCCCGGCGGACGCGGAGGCGCTCCTCCCGCTGTTCCTCTCGTCGCCCGTCGCGCACGATGCGCTGGTGCCGGTCCTTGCCCGTCACGGTGACCAGCGGCTGGCCGCGCGCCTGCTGGAGGCGACGGTCGAGGGGGGCCGGCTGCGCGACGACGTGCCGTCCGTCGTGCTCCACGCCGTGGGCCGTCTGGGGTACGCCCCGGCCGTGCCCCTGCTGTGGGAACACGTCGACGGCTCGCACTACGTGTCGAGGGACGCGTGCCTCGGTCTGCTGCACCTGCCGTGCGAGGAGCTGCGGGGTGCGATCGGCGAGGCGCTGGAGAAGTACGAGGGGGCCGCCCTGTTCCCCGAGTTCCTTCCCGTCCTCGCCCCGAAGACCGAAGACCCGGCATGGCTGGACCGGCTCGTCGCCTGGGGTGAGGACCACGCCTCGGTCGACTGCAACGGCGGCCTGATCCTGGGGATCTCCCTGCACGGCGACCGTGCGCGCGCCGCTTTCACCCGCCTGTTGTGGAACGACCGCTGGGAAGCCTGCGGCACCGGCACCGGATCGGCGCTGTGGACGTACGCGGGCACGCGCGTCCTGGGCCTCGGTCTGCCGCAGCTGTACGCCGATCTGCAGGCGCGGTTGCGCGCCGACGCCGACCCGGACGTGCAGCAGGACGCCCTCCAGTCGTTCATCACGCTGCTGCGGCTTCGTTGCGCAGACGTCTGGACCGGCGTGGCGGCGGCCGAAGCCCAGGCCGAGAACTTCGACACGCTGTACAGCGTGCTGTTCTCGCCGACGCCCGACGACGGGGACACGCTCACCGACCTCGCCGACCGCGTCTTCGGCAGCGGTGATCCTCTGTCGGACGAGGTCCGGCAGCTGGAGGACACGCTCCGCGCGGCGGCGGTGCACGAATGGGCGCTTCGCGCGGTCACCTCACGCTGACAGGCACCCCTACGCGGGCCCGGTATCGCGGGCCTCAGCGCACCGGCGGCACCCCTCAAGCCCTCGGTGCTCATGGGCGCGTTCGTCCCAGGCTCGTGAGATCCGCCGGCCTCCACCAGCTACCGCGCCCGGACCGCTTCCCCACAGGCATCAGTTGCTGGAACCCTCTTCACCCCAGCAGCCCCTGCCCACCGTTCTGGTGCGAGGCCCTGGTCCGCGCCGCGTCCTTGGCACGCCACCGTGCCTACCAGCGCCCCCGCACCTTCCGGAGGATCTCCTCGCGAAGCCTCACACGATCCGAGTCCCGCCGGAAACGAACGCCCTTCTGCCCCTCCACTGCCTCAGCAAGCCTCCTGGCCTGACCGCCGTCGATCGCATCGACCATCTGCGCCGCGAGGTGCATGGCGTGGTACTGCTCGAATGGGCTGCGCGGGTACGTGATGGCGGCGAGGACGGCTTCAAAGTCCCGCAACTCTGGTCTGGCCTGCATCATCGCCAGGGCGGTGATGCGCTCTTCATCCGTCCCTCCCCGCAACCAGCGCAAGACCTCGGCCGACTCAAAGGACTCCTCCGCAGCCAGGCGGCGCGCACGGGCAACCACCCCTTCCAGGGCCTGGGTGCGTGCGGCACCGGGCGGCATCGATCCGCGTACGGAGCCGTACTCGGCGGCGATGGGACCCGCAGCGTCCAGCAGAGTCTGCGCCTCCGCACGCAACCGACGAGCCGTCACGGTGTCCCCGGCACGTTCGGTCTCCTCCGCCAGTGCGAACCGCTCCGCCGCGGCAGCCCGAAGCCTCAGCGTGGCCCCTCCGAACTCGAGACTTTCGACATGGCTGCCCAACAGAGCAAGGAGGAGCAGGACGCCTCCGAACACGATCAACGCCGCCGCACCGGTCCCGTTCTGCGTCGCAAAGACCGCAAGAGCCCCCAACCCGAACGACCCAGCGCCCAGGCAAGCTGTGAACGCGCGCAATGACGGCGTGAACCAGACGGTCGGGGCTCGTCTCGTCACCGGCCACTCCGCATCTGTCGGGACAGGCAAGAAGCTACCGTCAAACGGAGACAAACCAGGTCAGCGTTGGTTTCGTGTTGTCAGCCGCAAGCCTGACGCAGGGCATGACGCGCGGCGAACGGAAGCGCTCCCGAACAGCGTTGGCCTCTCGATGACGCCTCGCGGACAGGGACAGGACCCGTGGCCACCTCAGTGAAGCCGAATGACGTCTCCAGATCTGTACGCCACGATGACGGAGCCGTCTCTCTGCATGAGCAGGGAAATGAAGGACGCGTCCGGCAGGGGAAGCCGACGCAGTGACCCATCGGGACCCATCACGGTCACCCGTTCCATGCCCTGTACAGCGAGCCAGCTCCCGTTCCCTGAGATGTGCGCGCTCTGGTCGGAGAGCAGCAGCCTCTGCCGCGCGTCAGAGCTGGTCTGGGGCCCCACGACCTGCAGAACGTGCTCCAGGCCTGAGCGGACCCACACCTGCTCGCCCTGAGTCGTCAGCTGGAGTGGGCTCTGGGGAGCTTTCAGGCGGGCCAAAGTACGCAGGTCTCCGACGGCCAGTTCGACTACTCGGTCGCTCGCGGCGAGGCTGACGAAGACACGACCGCCGCTCGCGGTGATTCCGTAAGGTGCGCCGGCCAGAGCCCGGCGTGCCACGGGTCGGCCGTCCTTCACCGAGAACGCGTCGACCCGGCCGACCGCAGGTGACGTGACCACCACGCGGTCGTCGACGAGTGCGAGGGCACGGGCGCCACCACCGGCGGACTTCGTCCACACGGTGTGTCCGGTGCGCAGATCGACGCGACCCACATGGCCCGACAGCACCGAGACGTAGTAGGCGGCCGTATCTCGGATCACCAGCTCGTCGACGAAGTCGTGGAACTTGACGACGACGCGGTCGGTGGGTTCGTCGAAGTCCAGACGCACGAGGGAGCGCCCGCCCACGACCGCGTAGGCCGCCTCCGAGGCCTGGTCCTGGACGACACTCGTCACTGGAGCCCCGTAGCGGACGGTCTCGGACTCGTCGACAGCGTCACCGAGGACGGTGGTGAAGGTCGCTGTCATCGCTCCCATGGCGATCCAGGGCCACAGCCATCGCCGGCGCCACCACAACCGATAGACGGGTGCTTCCCCGGGCTGGTGAATTTCCACCGGCGGGGCAGGTCGCCTTGTTCCTGGGGTCTGCTGTCCGCTGGCGTGTGAGGGGTTCCGTGCGTACGCGAGATACGAGTCGACGGTCTGACGAAGGTCCGCCTCGTAGGCGCGCTCGACCCCTGTGACGGCCAGCGCGGCTGTCTCGATGGCCGCTTCGTAGCTCACGTCGTTGGGCGCCCGCCCCACGATGACCACTGGGGCCCCGAAGGGGACGGTGACGGCCAGCACCTCGGTCCCGGGGCGAGAGCGGTCCAGAACGGGCCAGTCGATGCCGAGCGCATGGCCGAGCACCACCAGCCGCCGACGCTGCTCGCGGCGACGCGTCGGAGGCAGCACGAGGATCGTGCGTCCCAAGGCATCGGCCTCGCGGATCTGCTCGATCTCCCACAGCAGGGACTTCGATCGGCCGACCGTCACACAGATGAGCTGGGAGCGGGCGATCAGTTCGCGAACGCCGTCCTTCCAGTCGTCCATGGAGAAGCTGCGCCGCGCCGCGCCCAGGGGAGGGGGAAGCTTCTCTCCGACCTGGCTGAGGGTCTCCACCGGTCCGTGTATGGCGAGGGCAGCGGCAGCGACCTCCTCGAAGCGTTCGAACCGACGCATGCAGAGCCGTTCGACCACGGAAGCGCGATCCAGGCGGCGGGCCCGAAGGACTCGCCGTTCGTCGGCGAAGGACCTCAGCATCAGTGTGGGCGGTCGCCGGTCCTGCTCGACCTGCCGACGCAGGGAGCGCATCCCCAGCCTCCGCACCATGGTGAATGGCACCAGGGCCAGTACCAACATCACGACTCCCGCGACCCTGGCGACGGTCCCGAAACCGGTTGCGACGTAGTCGGACGACGTCGGGCTGGTTCCCATGGCCTGAAGGTCCGCACCCAGGACGACCAGCAGCAAGCCCACTGCGGCGATCATCACGGTCACGAACAGACCGAGCATCGCGAGGATCCTCCCACGTCCCCTGAAGACTGCCGGGCGCCAGCGGGCGCTACGCCGTCTGCGCAACAGCCATTCGACCATCAAGACGCACGCCACAGAAGTGAGGGCGACGGCGACCGTCGCCCACACGCCCATGGAGAGTTGCTCCGTGAGGCGCACCGCCCAGGCATACACGCAGAACCTGATGAGAACCGCCGCGGCACTCCTGGCCAGCCGCATATTCACGAGCCGATCGACGCGGAAGACGCCGTCTGCGCGCGGACGGGAGAGGAAAGACCGAAGCCGACGCCAGCTGGAGGAGTCGAGGAGCAGGAGCAGTAGACCGAGGGCCAGCGGCAGACCCAAGGCCACGCTCATGGCCTCGGCGTTGAGAGCGGTACGTGTCGTGCTCTCGCGCCATTTCGACGCCGGAAGGTCCGGCAGGGACGTGATCCGCGGACGCTGCGACCGGACCAGCTCCGTGACCAACCGCTCTGCGACTTGCGTTGCCTTGGACGCCTGACTGGACTGTGCGAATACGGCCACCGCGGTTCGCCCTTGAACGAACACCGCACAGGCGGAGGCATAGTCCGGGCTACGGCTGAAGAATCCTGCCCGGTCGGCTCCGGACGCGCTGAACGACTCGGACGGGGAGCACGACTCCTTCGCCTGGACCCGTGCGTGAGCGGCATGGCGCATTTCCAGGCCCCTCACCGCGACGGAGGTCTTGGCATCCGCGGCCTCCCAGGTCCGCTGCCATGCGCCCACAACCGTCAGGTTCCGCAGATCAGCACGCAGTCGACCGGTCCCGACGAACAACGAGGTGTCAGGAGGCCCGTTCTGCATACGGAGCCAGACGCCACCTCCACCGGTGGGGAGGTCTGTGGTCGAAAGGAGCCGCTGCGCGACAGCCGGGGTGGTGTACGGCGGAACGACCGTTCTGACAGGCGGCGGAGCCCATTGGCGATGCCAAAACACCGCCGCGGCAGCAAGGAGAAGCGCGAGTAACGCGAGTGCCCTCCAGCCGGCCCAACGCAAACGATAACGAGCCATGTGGCGCCCCCGATCGGATCCGAACCATTCGAACCATCCGCCGTCGGGGAGACTTTGACAGTTCTGTCCCGGACGGGTGGCCGGGTTGGTGAAACTCAACTCATGCAACGAGAAGAGCAATTCGAACAAGCGGCGGGACCAATGAATCACCCATGGCGCGCCTCCGTCGTTGGGGCACCCCGCAATACGGTACGGCCGGTAAGCTTGCTGCTGAACCGCGCGCTTCACCATTGTTGAGCGTGGTCTTGACCGTCAGGGAGACCGCTCATGGCCGAGAGGCTGAATGCGTCCCAGGGTGACAGCCCGAAGGAGCCCCAGAAAGACCCTCGGGGTAATCCTTCGGAGTCAGGCGGGGGCCGGGGACACAAGACTACGAGGCAACCGAGGAGGACGCCGGTGTCGCCTCCCCCTCCCCCTCCCCCACAGCCGCCTGCTCAGGGGCGACGGGGTAGCTGACGAACATCGAGACGATCCGGCGCGCCGAGATACACGCCGAGCCCCAAGGGAAGTCGTACGTCTCGAGCGCGCCGGGGGCGCGGTACTTCAGCGGCTCGACCAGGACCAGGTCTCTGTCTGGCGCGTCGTCGGAACTCACATTGAACGAAGCCAGTTGCCCCTCGATGTACGAGCCGTCCTCCAGGACACAGCCCACGAGCGGACTTTCCCCTGGGAACCACTTCTCGAACAAGACCCACCACGCCGACATCGTCGAAGTGTGCGGTACTCGAGCTGTCATCGCCGCCGCAGCGGCAGCCAGGGCACAGGCGAAAGCCAGCAGGCTTCCCGCCCACCACACCAGCGCGACGTAGTGCGCTTGCGCATAGGTGGTGCCCTCTCGGACCAACTGGCCCACGTCCGGCGTCAGATCGGGTCTGATGCCACGGAGTATCGCGAAGATCAGCAGGGCGGCGAGCTCGGTCAGCACACTGCAGAAGACCACCGTCCCGGTCTCCCGGAAAGGTGTCGGATGACGCTCGCTTCCTTTGCGTTCACGGACGATGACAAACGTGAGGCCCGGAAGCAGCAGGACGACAAGAAGTATGAGACCCGTGATGGTGGTCGGCATGACAGATCCCTGTGGAACGGAAGCGGGCAGGAGGCCCACCGTACCGTGCCGGTCCAGCTCCGCACGGGTTCCAGCGGAGGCGTACTCACCGTCAACCGGTGCCCTGCAGACGGCCTTTTGAGCCTGTTTGATCGAATCAGGCCCGGCCTTCGGGGACCGCTAGTAGCGTGAGCCGTCACGGCTGGCTGCGTCGGCGCAGAGTGTGCATCTTGCCGCAACCGCGTTCTGTCTACGGTCGGGAGGGGCGTTGGCAGGCGGGAAGTCGATCCTGGCGGCGTGCACCAGTGAGCACGAACGTGGAGGAGATTTCCTCAAGGGGCAGCCCCTGTACCTGCGAGCGTCCATTGTCGCGTGGACCGACGCGCACGTCAGTCACCACGTCGACTCGCTGCAGGAGTGCCATGCGTAAGGCTCTGATCGTTGGAATCGATCACTACGATAACCTGGAACCGCTCACGGGATGCGTCAACGACGCCTTCGCTGTCAGGGCAATCGTCGAACGCAACTCGGACGGCACGTTGAACTTCCCGTCCCCCCAAGTGATGACGGGTACAAGTCCCGACCAGCGGGTCTCAAAGCGGGATCTCAAGGACGCGGTCAGGAAGCTCTTCGCGGACGACTCCGACATCGCATTATTCTATTTCGCGGGGCACGGATACATCGAGGACACCGGTGGCTTCCTGTGTGCGAGTGACTCCGAAACCGGCGACGACGGGCTGGCCCTGGCCGAACTGATGCAATTGGCAAACAGCTCTCGCGCCAGAAACAAGGTGATAATTCTGGACAGCTGTCACAGTGGTGTGGCTGGAAGCAGTGCCGCGAACGCCGGCCTCGCGGAGATCTCGGACGGGGTCACCATCCTCACCGCGTCGACCGCCGATCAGGAATCCTACGAGACGCCTGGCGGCGGCGCCGGCATCTTCACAAGTCTGTTTGTCGATGCGCTGAACGGCGCGGCCGCCAACCTTGTGGGTGACATCACGCCAGGCAGTGTGTACGCCCATATCGACCAATCGCTCGGACCGTGGGCACAGCGGCCGGTCTTCAAAACGAACGTCAAGACCTTCGTCTCGCTGAGGAGATCCGAGCCGCCGATCTCTCTTGCGGACCTCCAGGCCTTAACCAGGCACTTCCCGGCACCGGACTGCAAATTCCAGTTGAATCCGTCATTCGAGCCCGAACGGTCTTCGGACGAGAAGGGCGATCCTTCGATTCCGTCACCCGACCCTGCACATACAGCCGTTTTTGCCGTGCTGCAGCGCTATGTGAAGGTCAATCTGGTCCGACCAGTGGAGGCCCCTCACATGTGGCACGCCGCGATGCAAAGCAAATCATGTGAGTTGACCGTACTGGGTCAGCACTACTGGTCGCTCGTGAAGGAGGGGCTGATCTAAATGCCGATACATTCCGAAAGCTCATCGGAGGAACACGAGATGGAAGAAATGATAGAGGCGCTTGCCACCGTCGAACATGAGAGGTGGGCGCACTGGCAGCGCTATCTGCACTCCCGATGCTCGCGCCAAAGCGACGGCTCACTCATCATTCCCGCGGAACTGGTGCGGCGCTGGGAATCGCAGATCGAAACTCCGTACGCCGAACTGACGGAAACGGAGAAGGAGAGCGATCGTGAGCAAGTCCGCCGCTACCTGCCCATCATCACGGAGAAACTCCAACCTCCGGTTTGATCACCGCATGACATCGGTGCGGCCGTCACGTCGAGCACGTCGCGTTCATGCGTCGCCGGGAACGGGCGACGAGACAGGTCGACGTGCCTCTCCAGCTCGATCGACCTGGGCTAGCGCGTCGCGGGCCTCACCCCATGCCATCGCGAAGGTGAACTCGGTACGACGGCGTGCCCCCCAGACCTGCCACTCGGTGCCCCCGGTGTTGAGCAGGACCAGCGCACCACTCACGTCGTTTCTGTGCGCACGCAGCCCCGCGAAGCGCGAGTGATGGTGGGTCCGGGCGTCACTCACGGAGAGAGCCGCGTCGATGAACGAGTGCCATCGTCTGCTCAACTCGTGCCGGGGCAGCGGTGCAAGGACGAGGGCGACAGGCTTCGACGGATGCTGGTTCAGAATCTCGAGTTCCTGCAACAGGCCCTCGTTGATGACCTCCGGAGTGGCGCCCACCACGACGAGCCGGGACTTGAGCACCTCGGCCTCGATCTCGGCCTGCCATGTCTCCGTGCCCAGCCGCATGCGGGCCGCGCCGATGTCCGACCTGCTTCTCGTATCCGCGGGGTGGGTAGCGGCAATAACAGGGCCGAGTGCCCAGACATGCCGAACCGTGATCTCCTCGAAGGGCTGCCGCCAGGCAAAACTGGCGCGTTCCAGCACACTCGTTCGCGCGATGGCGCTCGACGGCATCATCACCGAGTCATCGGTGAAGCTGCGGAGATACAGAACGGGTTGCTCGGTGCTGTCCTGTTGGGCGGCTTCGGCGTCCTTCAGCGCGTAAGACCGCCCCAGCCTGCGGACCAGTACTCCGCCGAGCATGAGAAGGCCCGACAGCACGATCACCGCGCTGCCCGCCCCCAGGCCGACGACAGCCAGTACGACATAGACCACCAGATGCCCGGGTGACTGAATCTGCAGGTACCGGGCACTGGGCAGACCCCCGTCGATCAGAGGAGAGTTCGCGATGCCGGAGACCTGGGCGATGTAGAAGACGAGGAAGAGGGCGATGCCGGCCGCATAGATCAGAAGGCTGGCCAGACCACAGACGCGCACCCACCACGCGTGTCTGCCTTGTACGTCCCAGCGGCCGCGCACGGGTCTCGGCTGCCACGCCCGCCTCAGCAGACGGCTACGGCTGGGTAGTAGCCAGCCGAAGATGAAGGCGATGGCCAGCATGACGACCGGGTCGATGGTCAGGTTGCGGGTGACCACAAGCATGAACACCACCAGGAAGCCAAATGTGCGGAACAGTGCCCTGCTGCGGACCAGCATGGCGAGTTTGAACGCCGAACGGGACACGTCCTGCCACGCGGGGTCCCCACGCCGCACGCGGTATCGGCGCCAAACGTGCCGGGTGCGAATCATGCGCCAGGGCAGGACGTAGACGAAGTAGCCCACGGCAGGGATCGTCAGCAGCACCAACGCGCCCTCGTTGTAGTCCGGTTGCCTGAGGCGGACTCTCTCACCGGGAACGAGCTCGGTCTGCAGGGCGGCCATCGCGATGACACGCTCTGACAATGCGTCGAGGCGCCCCTCGGCCGGCGTCCGCAACGACACCCGGACCGCACGGTTCCCCTGGGCGAACATCCCTTCACGGCTCCGCGCCCCGCTGACGTAACGCACTTCGCGAGTCAGCCAGACACCCGGCAGGGAGCGCAGGCTCGTCGAGTGCTCGAAGAAGTTGGGATCGAACACGTCGAACCATACGAGTGTGGCCGCGTCCCTTTCGCTCGGGCAGCGCCACACCACCGCTTGCGCTTCCTCACCGGCTGGAGAGCGCCAAGTGCGCTGCCAGCCCTTGCACACGTCCATCAGCCACTTCGTCTCCGTCTCTCCCTGCCACGGCCCTTCGGACACCAATGACAGCGACGGGCCCAGTCCGGGATCTCTGATCACCAGTGAGGAGAGAGTCGAAACGTCATCACGCTCGGCGGCGCCCGGGGTCGCGGCTTGGGCATCGCCGGCCTGGCTGGCGTCGATCAGAAGGAAGAGCAGGAGAAGCAGAGATGACAGCAGGGCGCGACTCGCACTCAGTGGCCGCGATGATGTCCCGGACGGTAGACGGATCCGGCGGTGAGTGCGACGTGTCGTGGTCTTGGAGTGCACCGTCCGCCTTCGCGCCTTCGCAGTCGATGACCTCGGGCGTGAGCCATTGCGCACTCCCCTTGCAGGGAAAGACGCTAGGCCCGCGCGACGGTGCGGCAGGCGGATCGGCCTGAACCCGTACCTCTCCCACAGAGAAGTACGTCAATGCGTTGACCTCGGGGCAGACACAGGAATGAGCCCGGCCGCGCGGGCACGGGCTCCGGAGCAGAAGGTCGTCACCATGGCCCCACGAGCGTCCGCTCCGCGTTGGATGCGAGGACCGTACGGGGAAACACTCTTGCGGCCGACCGGCCGTCTTGGCGGTTCCGCAGGAGGCGTTGGGCCCTCGGGCCGTGGCACGCCGCGTACCGAGGTCGTCCATGTCCGTCATTTCCTGGAACCGCCACCCTCCGCCGTGTCCCGGAGCTAATGTGGGACCGAACTGCCACGGGGGACGCTGTGGCCGAAACCCGGGAGTGGGACGTGGGCCCCGTCGGCAATGCGTGGAGGCTCAGATGAATTGCCGCCGCACAAGCACCAAATCCCGTCTCGCCTTGCCGAATTGAGTTCCAGATTCGGCAATCCACAACGCGATCAACAGTACGCTGGACTGTGTCGTCAGAGACCACATCGAGCGGATCGATTCATGCTCTACGTCCCGTCGGGGGAGGGATAGCGATTGTCCGGAACAGAACGACGCACTTTCCGAGGCGATACCGGAACACGAGCCGTGATCCTGCGATTATGGCGCAACATCGGCTGCTTCGGGCTCTTCAGCCTTGCGCTCCTGACGTTCGGCGCTCTGCTGATCTCCGAAGGCGAACTCGCCGTGCTTGCGTTAGGCGTAGTCGCTCTCATCACGGTCGGCGTACTCAGAATGATGTGGCTGGTGCGATTCACGCTCCGCATCCGCATCAAGGAGACCGACGACGTCGTCCCGAATCTGGTCAGCTCGGGCGCACGGTACTGTCTGATCCTGCGCCCGTTCGGGTCCGCCGGACACATCATCGTGCGCAGTGGCAGGCGGCGCTGGGCGCTGGCCCTCTCCGGGATGAAGGTCACCTCCACCATGGAGCAGGTGGTCTCCAGAGCCTGGTCCGACGCATACGCCTCAGACGCATACGCGGTGGTCGACCCCAACCTCGCTCTGGCCCCTGGCAGCCTCGTCTACATGCGGGCAGGGCACACCGCCTGGAAGGAACCGGTAGAGCAACTCATCAGCGACGCCCACTCAATCGTGCTGATCCTGCCACCGCGCCAGGAGATCCGCACATCCACATGGTGGGAGGTGCGCAAGATCGTGGAACTCCAGCGCCTTGAGCGACTCACCGTGGTCCTGCCTCCGTACGACGCGAAGGGCAGCGGGTACGCGGAGTCAAGGCTGGAGTTGTGCAAACTCCTCGCGGTGACGGACGATCCGCTGTGCCTCGTCAATCTCCGCGAGGGCACCGATCCAGTCATCAGCAGCGAGCGAATCGACTACTACTCGAAGAAGCTATTGCCGCCCAATACACTCGGTGTGCACTTCTTCAAGAATCGGGGCAGTATTTTCGAGCCTCGTGACGACGAGCCCGTCACGTTCAGCATCGGCACGGGTGTCGACCGGAAATCCAGGATACTCCGCAGGAAGAGCAAGGTCAGCGAATTCACTTATCGGCATCTCTTACTGGCGGCGTACCGGTCAGATGCCGAGGAGCTGACCTGAGCCGATGAGCCAGGAGTACTGACGCCATTGTCGTGGGCATCACGGTGTCGAAGATCCAAGGTGGCCAACAAATGACCGCAACTCCCGCCGGTCGACGTCGTCGATACACGGCGGCCGCTAGGATCTCAGGCAGCTTCGCGTACATGGCCATGGGTTTCGTCGTGACGGGTTTCGCGCTCGGCTTGACCGGCGATTGGGTGTCTCTGCTGACGGTTCCCGTGGTGGGCGCGGCCTCCCTGATCGGCCTGGGGACCGCCCGACAGCACATCACGAAGGCCAGGCAGCACGACCGGCCGGTTCTGCCTTCGCTCGAGAAGTATCGAGCCATGACATACCTCCTCTACCTTCGTCCCTTCTCCGAGGACAGCAGGCTGGCGGCAATCGATCCGCTCGTCAGCGGCAGAGCCGGCCTTCCCTATGCCCGGCTGCTGGGCTTCGCGGACTCGGCAGGGGACGAGGACAGCGGGGAGGAACAGATCGTCGACCTCTTCCGCCCCTGCGGCGACGTCGTCGCCGTCGGACGCCCCGGCGAGCCCTTCGCGTTTCCCGGAGCCAAACGCTTCTACCTGCCGGAGAACGGCTGGAGAAAGACAATCAGCGGCGGCATGCGACGTGCCCGCCTCGTGCTGATGGTGGCTGTCATCGGCGAGGACACAAAGAGTGCTGACGGCACCCTGTGGGAGTTCACGGAGGCGGTGCGGCTCCTCCCGCCCGCCCGCCTGCTCCTGCTGGTCTGCGGCAGGCCCGAAGACTATCGGCGCTTCTGCGACGCAGCTGCCGCATTCCTCGAGCAGCGGTCCCAGCAGCTGCACGAAGTGGGCGAACCGCCCTTGAGGATGCCGGCACTGCCCGGTCATCCGACGGTGAGCGACGTGGACCGTCGGCAGCCGCTGCGGGGGGTCGTGCAGTTCGACGAGGAGTGGAGAGGACGATTCACTCCCTTCGACCCCGCCGTTGAGGCTGGTGGGGCACGCAGAAGGAACCGGGCCATGGTTCACCGCCAGATCGAACCGTTCATCGCGAACCTGGAGAAGAGCTTGCCCGGCGTCACAACGAAGGCCTCTGGCTTCCGATACGCCGATATCGCAAACCAATTGCTGATCAAAGCACTGATGCTGCTTGCCGCCGGCTGGTACATGGCCCACACCGATACGCCGTCCCTGTTGAGAGCCATGGTCATCGTCTTCGTGACTTCGCTCTTCCTCGGCGAGGCACGAACGGCGATAACGACTGAGCGCCGCCGGGCCCGTAGGGATGTCACGGTTCTCCCACCGCCCCCGCCACTGACCGCGAGGTCAGCGAGGAGCGGTCGTTCCAGTGTCGGTTCTCCGGTTCGCTCGGCGGCACGCAGCGAGAGGCACGGGCGCCAGGCGTAGAACCCTTCCCGCCAAGCCGAACCGGCGGCGGACCGAAACGCGACGGGGAGATCGCATGAGTACTCTGGAGCTGCTCTGGGGCACCACGAAGCTGATCACCAAGTCGGTACTCGACGGAATCGGCTTCTTCGTGCTCGCGCTGCCCGGTTTCTACATGGGGATGCTCGTCACCGCATCCGGAATGGGCTTGGCCGAACGAGTCCTGCGCAAGCGAGGGTTGTTGCCCGCCCCGAGGTCTCGCTTCTGGTTCTTGGTCGCCCCGTTCCTCGTTCTGTGCCCGACCTACGCGGTGATCGTCTTCGACAGAACCGACTTCGCCTCCACCTTCGCCGATCAGGCGGTCGGCGGCATCCTGGGTGCCCTGCTGGGATCGGCCTCGATTCTGCTGGCCTGCGTCGTTCTGCGACCTCGCCGTCGGACGGGGCCACGCAGAGCCCTCAACGCGGTCGGCAGTCGCTGCCTGAACACGCTGGCCGTCGCGACGCTTCTTCTTGCTCCGGCAGCGGGTGTCTATATCGGACGCGAAGCCTCACGTTCCCACGGCGTCGAGCGGTGGTCGGGATTCCTTTGGTCAGTCATGACCCCTTTCGCCGTCATGATGGCGGGAGCTTTGATCGCGGACGCAGCCGCCCGGCTCAAGCCCGGTTCGACACACCTGGCATCTACGCCTCGGACTCTGTATCTGCGGCCGTTCGAGTCGGAGCACCAGCCCTTCGGACGGAGCCCCACCGAGCACGACGCAGCGAACCTGGAGACGATCCTCGCCGACGCGATGCCCGCCACGTGGTTACCGTTCGTCACCCTCGGCAATCCCACTGACCGCATCGCCCCGTCCGGTGCCGTTCGGGTCTATCTGCCGGACGCGGGCTGGAAGGACGTCGTGGCACGAATGATCTCCGAGGCTCGTTGCGTGCTCGCCGTCCCTTCCATGGCTCCCAGCACCTTGTGGGAACTCGCCCACATCCGGCTGACGGGACAGCAGCAGAAGTTGTTCGTCCTGACGCCTCCTGCCCCGACCTCGAGAGCGGTGACGAAACGGGCGCCCGACGACGGCCGTTGGCTTGAGTTGGTCGTGAGCAGCTTCCTGGCACCGCTCGCGGCCGTGCGCAACATGGCCAGGGGCCCGGTGGTCCAACCGTTCCAGTCCTGGGAGAAAACGGCCGGCGCTCTTGCCGCAGCGGGCTTTGTCCTCTGCGAGGATCCCGGCCCGGGGAGCGTCGTGAGCTTCGATCAGGAGTGCAGAGGGGTGCTGGTGGCGAAGCGGTGCACCAGCGTCCGTGGCTGTCTGCGCGCAACGGACCGTCACCTCGCCCGATGGGAGGACCCACCGCGCGTGTGAGGCGGGCTCGTCGCCCGCCATTACCACCCTGGTAGTCCTCGCCCCCTGCGTGTTCTGGCTGGCTGAAAAACCCAGAAGGTCTCTGGCCACGAATCTTGACTACTGCTCCACACGGGCCGTAATTCGAGGAGAGGCTTCTCGAGTTTCAGGGGAGCTCACGTACTCATGCTCGGCGGGAACGGAGGCGGATCATGCGTTACCGGCTCGACCCGGCCACCGAAGCAGAGGCGGCACGCGGCAACCTGCTCGGCAGCCTCTACACCGGCACCCTAGCCGGACTCTCCTACGCCTACATGACAGGCCGGATCTCCGAGGTGACCGGCGGTGTGGAGATCCCGCATGACTCCGAGCTGTTTCCCTGGCTGGCCGGCGGTACCGGCCTGGTTTCGGCGCTCCTCGCCGTCGCCCTGGTCGTGCGCGTGGTTCGCTGGCAGATCGCGTTCTCGCAGCGGCGGCAGGCACGCGATCCGGTCAAGGCACTCCTCCTGCCGCCATCGGCCGAGCACGGCGCGCCTCTGCGTCGGTCGCGGCCCAGCCGCACCACTCTGGGCAACGTCGTGCCACTGACCCTCGTGTGGGTGGGCTACCCGCTGGCGGTGGTGGGGCTGGGGGTCTTGCTGACGCCCGAGCGTATGGGGTCACGTGATGAGGAAGCGCTCCTGCTCGCCGGGGTGGTCGGCGGCACGGCCGCAGCGGTGCTGCTCGTGGTCGGAATCGACGTCATGCGTCGGCGCCTGCTGGCCTGGCAGGTGCGCAGGCTCTCGCGGGACCCGGCCTTTGCCGAGCTGATGCCGCCCGCCACCGCCGCTCCGTCCGGTTACCGGGCACCGGTCGTTCCCGAGCTGAAGATCTCCTACTACACGCCGCCTCGGTCCATGGTCTTCGGCCTGCAAAAGGTCAGCGCCACGCGCAACGTCTTCGGCCACCAACCGCTGAACATCGCGTACTTCCGACTGTTCGAGAACGAGTTGCGGGTGCGTGACTTCATCAAGGGGACGTTCCGCCGCTGCGGGTATGTGCATCTGCTGCGCAGCGCCGCGTCGGTGCGCTACTCCGAGCTTGCGCGGAGGCGGCGCTCCGGGACGATCGGAGAACTGTTCATCGCGTCGGACCGGCACATGCGACGCGCGCTCGCCTCACGCCCCCTCGGTCCCCTGCCCAGCGGGTTCCGCATCGTCCGGGGCACCGGCGGCAGAGGTGTGCGGGTCTGAGACCGCAAAGGCAGCTACCCGATGTCCGCCTACCTGTGCCACGGCACCTACTGGAAGCGCGCGGTAGACACCTTGCTGGAACTCGCCGACCTCGTCGTCATCGACCTGTCCGGTTTCCAGAAGGAGAACATCGGCACGGGATACGAGCTGCAGCGCGTCATCGACCGTTGCCCCGTCCACCGCGTGATCGTCCTCGCCGATACCGAGAGCGACACCCACTACCTGGCTACGCACATAAGACACGCCTGGTCGAGGATGGCGCCCGACTCACCCAATGCCGGCGGCGGCATCCGGAGCCTGCTGGTCAGCCAGATCGCCGTCGGCGGCCAGGGTGCCACCCACCACTTGATGGCTCACGCACACAAACGACTGAGGTGAAATCGATCCTCCACGGGCACGGTGGGACGCCGAAGCGGGGGGGGGGGGGGGGGGGGGGGGGGGGGGGGGGGGGGGGGGGGGGGGGGTGTTGGGCGGGGGGGGTGGGGGGGGTGGTGT
>NZ_JBVJGZ010000018.1:31733-192565 GCF_055587025.1 Streptomyces sp. NPDC048600
CGTCCCCCCCCCCCCCCTCCCCCCCCACCCCCCCCCCCCCCCCCCCCCCCCCCCCCCCTCCCCCCCCCCCCACACTCCCCCCCCCCCCCCCCCCCCCCCCCCCCCCGCCGCGTCAGTGCCGGGGCCCGGTCAGCCGCAGCTGCTGGAGATCCACTTGTGGGAGCGGACCTTGTACGTGCCCGCCAGGTTGCCGCCGTGCTGCTGCCGGGTGCAGCCGATGCGGTTGGAGTAGTTGGCGCCCAGGTAGTACGCGACGCCGGTGGCGGAGCTGGTGCCGGCGTTCCACACCGACTTCACGTTGGTCGTGGCGGCCCAGGAACACCTGACGTTGCCGCCCTGCCAGTCGGGGTCGGCCTCGTTCCACTGGCACTTGCTGCCCGTGAAGTTGGCGCCGGTCCAGAAGCAGACGTGCCCGGACGGGCAGTCCACCGCGGCCGGCTTGACCGGGGCCGCCGACGCGGAGGAGGTCGGCAACGCCAGGGCCGTGGCGGCGGCTGCGCTGACCGTGAGAACCGCGAGCAGCGGGGTCGTACGAGTGTGCCGGCGAAGGGAAAGGCGCATGGGCCTGGTCTCCTCGGAGGTCGGGGACGGTCGTGCGGACGGCTCGAACCTGGCAAGACACGACCGGGCCGGACAAGGCCGAAGCGGCCCACTGGGACGCCGGGACGTCATCCCACGTCCTACCTGGCGTATTCCGGGTTCATTGGGACGGCCATGGGACGCCTTTGGTGGCAGAGTGTCGGCAAAGCCGCCAGACCAGCGTGCTGTTGGGGATGCCGAAGGGGGAAAGGCGTGTCCGGATGCCCAGAAACAGAGCGGTTCGCCGCGCTGCTGCGTTCGCTGAAGAGCCGGTCCGGGCTGAGTTACGACGCCCTTGCAAGGAAATCCGGACTGGCCAGTTCCACGTTGCACCGCTACTGCCGGGGCACCTCGGTGCCGCAGGACTATGGAAGCGTCCACCGGCTGGCCACGGTCTGCGGCGCCACCCCTGACGAACTGCGCACCCTGCACCGCCTGTGGGCACTCGCGGACGCGGAACGGGCCGCCAGTGCCGCCGCCTCGGATGCCGCCGTCTCCGAGATCCCCACCAGTCCTGGTGCCGGTGCCGGTGCAACGGAGATCGACCAGGGCGCGGACGACGAGGTGGCATCTCTGGTCGACCAGCCAGTCGGCGAAAGGGGCCCGGACCCCGACGAGTTGTCCGACGCCGAGCCAGGGATCCGGCCTTCCGGACGGTCACGTCGGCTCCGGCTGGGCACCTCCGTCGTCTCCGCCGCCGTCCTCGTCGCCGTCACCGTCTCCGCCTGGGCCCTGTCGAACAGCAGATCGCCCGACGGCGGCGGACCCCGCACCGGTGACAACCGGCCCTTGTTCTCGGCCAACTGTCCGCCCGTGATCGCGATGGGCGAGCACGACGAATGCGTGCGAGAGGTGCAGCGCCTGCTGCACACCAAGGGCGCGGACATCGACGTGGACGGCGACTTCGGGCCGCAGACCCTGCGCCGTGTCACGGCCTTCCAGGTGCTCGCCGGACTCCAGGCCAACGGGGTCGTCGGGGAGCCGACGAAGAACGCGCTGTACACCTCGCGCGTCCGGATGGCCGTGTGGTCGCCGCAGAGGGTGCGGCAGCGGGTCCGGGAGGTGTTCCCCGAGGCGCCGGACAAGGCGGTGGCCATCGCCGACTGCCAGTCCTTCCTCGACCCGCTGCACATCCTCCCCAACACCAACGGCACCCGGAACTGGGGCCTGTTCCAGATCTCCGACACCCGGCTGCGCGAGCTGGGCGGCACACCGCGCCAGGCCCTGGACCCGGAGTGGAACATCCAGGCGGCCCGGAAACTGTGGAGCCGGGACCATGACTTCGGCGACTGGCCGCACTGCGAGCGCGCCGTCGACGCGCCCCGGTCCCCCACGCCCCGGCACTCGACCTCCGGAGGCCTGCGCTCGCTTTGACCCCCTGCCCGGAGGCGTGGGGGACGGCCGAGTACAGGTGGTACGCGAGGCCGCGGGGCCGCGCCGCGATACGCCCGCCGGGCGCGGCCTCGTACGGACACCGGGCACTGAGCACCGAGTCCGGCATTCGCGGGCCCCGTACAAGCCCGGCGTGCACGGGGGCCCGTAGAACATGGGGGATTCTCCCCCATGCGGTGTCCGCGCCCGCCGTACGAGGATCGGGCCTGTCGGTGACGGCGGGCCGGACCTCGGGGAGGGACGATGGCGGCGGAGACCGGACAGGGGTGGGCCTCGGCCGCGCTGTCGGGCATCGAGCGGTGGTGGGAGGCCGGACTGGTCCCCGCCGACGCGCGGCGGGAGCGGCCGGACTGGGCCGCGTTCGCCGAGGAGGCCGCCGACGCCGCGCCCGAGGAGGCCCTCGCTCCCGAGGAGGAGTATCCGGGGCTGAGCGGCTTCGCGTGGGTGCTGCGGCCCTTCACCCGCTGTGCGGGCGAGCGGCTGGAGCGGCGGCTGCCGGCCCGGGCGCGAGACCTAGTGGACCTGGACTCCGTACGAGGGGACCTGGAGCGGCATCTCGGGGCGCGGCTGGCGCGGGTTGCGGCGCGCACGCTGGTGCTGGAACTGCACGAGGCGCGCACCGCCGGACGGCTCGACGGGGACGACTCCCGGGCCAGGTTCCGGCATTTCCTCGGGCGGGTGGCCGCCCGGCGGGGTCTGACGGATCTGCTGGCCGGACGGCCGGTGCTGGCGCGGATCCTGGGACGGGCGGCGCTGGACGCGGCGGACGCGATGGCGGAGGCGCTGGAGCGGCTCGCGGACGACCGCGTCCTCCTGGCCGCCGGGCTGTGGGGGCAGCCCGGCCGGGACCCGGGGCGCCTGGTGGGGGTCGAGCCGGGTGTGGGCGACGGGCACCGGGGCGGCCGCGGCGTGATGCTGCTGCGCCTCGCCGACGGAAGCCGGCTGGTGTACAAGCCGCGGCCGCTCGCCGCGCACCGGCACTTCAACGATCTCGTCGGCTGGTTCGGCCGACTTCCCGGTGCCGTGGAACTGCGCACTCTGGAACTGCTCGACCGGGGCGCGTACGGGTGGGTGGAGTTCGTCGAGGCGCGGCCCTGCGCCTCCGACGCCGAGGTGGATGCCTTCTATCGCCGCCAGGGCGCGCTGCTGGCCCTGCTGCATCTGCTCGACGGGACGGACCTGCATCACGAGAACCTGATCGCGGTCGGCGCCCATCCGGTACTGGTCGACGTGGAGACCCTGTTCCACCCGCCGCTGCCGGGTGCCGAGACGCAGGACCCCGCCGCCCGTGCCCTGCACGACTCGGTGTACCGCGTCGGGCTGTTGCCCCAGCTCCTGGTCGGCGACCACAGCGCCCTGGACGTGTCCGCGGTCGGCGGCGGCCGTGCGGCGGTGTCGCCCGTGGACCGGGCGGACTGGGCGGACGCGGGCACCGACCGGATGCGACTGGTGCGCAGGGCCGGGCGGTTCGACGAGTCCGCCAACCGGCCGCGGCTCGCGGACGGTACGCCCGTCGAGCCGGGGGCCCATGTGGAGGCGCTGTGCGCGGGGTTCCGTGCCGCGTACTCGGCGATCAGCGGAGCCTGGGACGAACTGCTCGCCGCGCCGGGCCCGTTGACCGCCTTCGCCGACGACGAGGTACGCGTCGTGCTGCGGCCCACCTGGGTGTACAGCATGCTCCTCGACGAGACGACCCACCCCGACCTGCTGAAGGACGCGGGCGAACGGCAGCGGGTCCTCGCGACGCTGCGCACCGGCCGGTTCGGCGTGCTGCCGGAGCCTGGTGCGGTGGAGGAGGAGATCGCCCAACTCTGGTCCGGGGACGTGCCGTTGTTCACGGCCCGGCCGGGCGGCGAGCGGCTCCTCGGTTCGGACGGCCTGCCGGTCGGACGTGTCGGCCTGTCCGGGATCGCCCGCGTCTCCGCGAAGCTGGCGGCCCTGGACACCGTCGACCGGCAGGACCAGGAGTGGATCGTGCGGGCCGCGATGGCGACGGCCTCTCCCGAGCCCGCGCACCGGCCCGCCGCGGGCAGGCGTCCGCGGACCGCGCAGCTCGCCCCTGAGCCGGAGCGGCTGCTGTCGGCGGCCCGGTCGCTCGGTGACCGGCTCGTCTCCCTCGCCTACCGCGAGGGTCCCCGCAGCAACTGGATCGGCCTGGAACTGCTGGACGACCGCTACTGGCGCATCGGCCCCATGGCCGCCGACCTGGCCGGCGGCTACAGCGGACCGGCCCTGTTCCTCTCCCAGTTGGCGGCCCTCACCGGAGCCGCGCACTACGCAGAGGCGGCCCGTACGGCGCTGTCGCCGGTGCCCGCACTGCTCGAAGCGCTCGCGGCCCGGCCCGGCGACCTCGGCACGGTGGGCTCCGGGGCCTTCTCGGGCCTCGGCGGCATCGCGTACGCCCTCGCCGAGGCGGCCCGTCTGCTCGACGACCCGGATCTGCGCGCGGCGGCGCCCACCGCGCTGCGCCTGGCGGCCGAGGCGACCCGCACGGAGAACGATCTCGGCCTGGGCACGGGTGCCGCGGGCGGGCTGGCCGTACTGCTGGCCGCCCACCAGGCCGACGGGGGCGCCGGGCGGGGGCACCTGCGGGCCGCGCGGGACTGCGCCGACCGGCTGGCCGCCGCCGACCTCACCTCCCTCGGAGGGTCCTTCACCAACGGGACGGCCGGCGTCGGTTGGGCTCTGCTGCGCTTCGCGGACGCCTGGTCCACCGCCGGGGTAGGGAGCGCCGACGCCGTGGAGCACCATCGCAGGGCGGGAACGGCCGCACTGCGGGCGGCCGTAGGCGGGGGTGACGGCGAGGCGCGGGCGTCCGCCTGGTGCGGCGGGCGTGCGGGGATCGCGCTCGCGGTGCTGGACGCGCCGGGCGCCCTGGACGACCCGCACCTCGCGGCCTGGGCCCGGGAACGCGCCGAGGAACTGGGCCGGGCGCACCCGGCTCCCGACGACAGCCTCTGCCACGGGGAGGCCGGACTGTGCGAGCTGCTGGCGCACGACGCGCTCCCCGAGGCACGCCGCCCCTGGGTCCGCAGGGCCGGGGCGCTGCTCGCGTCCGTCGAGCAGGCCGGAGCGCGCGGCGGCGCCCCGGACGGCGTCCCGCACCCCGGCATGCTGACCGGTCTGGCCGGGATCGGACACGGCCTGCTGCGCGCGGGCTTCCCGGAACGCGTACCGTCCCTGCTCCTCCTGCGACCGACCGGCCCCGGGACCATGACCACGATCAGCCCCGGGACCGGGACCGACCCGGCGGCCAAGCTCTGACGCCCATGCCCGGCACGGCCCACGCCCCACGCGCAGGGCCGGACCCCGGCCCTCAACTTCCGCCCCCGGCACCGCCGTCGGGCCCACCGCACCTCACGGCCGCACCACCGCAGCTCTCACACCGCACCACAGCACTCCACATGCCGCACACCACCGCACCACGCACGGCCCGGCACGACCACCACCACTGCTGCCCACACGAAGGACGAGGCGAGGGACCATGCAGATCACTGACTCGGTGAGGTACGTCGACGGCGGGGCGAACGCGGACACCGCGGGCCAGGAGCACCCGGTCGGGGAAGTGACACTCGGCGCGGGCGGCGCGCTGGGGCTGCGCGGCCGGCTGCTCAGGACGGCGGAACTCGACACGGCCGCCACGGTGGACGTGCCCTTCACCACCGGCACCATCACGCTGGCCTGAGGCAAGGGCGCACCCGCCGCCCCGCGAACCGCCGGGGACGATGACCGGAAAGAGTAGGTGGAGGCCGGGGGGCTCCCCGGCCCTCTGCCATGTGCACAAAGGATCACGTAGCCTGCGCACATGCGTGCGATGTCGTCGGTCATCGTGGGGCGGGACGCCGAGATCGGGCTGCTGGGCAGTGCGCTCGACGGTGTCGGCAAGGGCGCCGGACAGGCGGTGTTCCTGCTCGGTGAGGCGGGCATCGGCAAGTCGCGGCTCGTCGGCGAATGCGCCCTGCGCGCCTACGCCCAGGACATGGCGGTATTGCGGGGCCGCGCCACGTCCACCGGGCTGGTCGTGCCCTTC
This sequence comes from Streptomyces sp. NPDC048600, assembly GCF_055587025.1. Taxonomy (NCBI): domain Bacteria; kingdom Bacillati; phylum Actinomycetota; class Actinomycetes; order Kitasatosporales; family Streptomycetaceae; genus Streptomyces; species Streptomyces sp. NPDC048600. The sequence goes on from NZ_JBVJGZ010000018.1 coordinate 37,735, forward strand.
CGGCCGCTGGTCGAGGCGCTGGCGTCGCGGTTCAGGGCGGCCGGCGCCCCGGACGACCCCGAGCTGGACCCCTACCGGCCCGCGCTGGCCGGACTCGTGCCGGAGTGGCGGTCCGCCGCGGCGGCCTCCGGCTACGCGATCTCGCTGGTCGAACTCGCGGAGGCGCTGCTCAGACTGCTGGCCGTGCTCGGCCGCGAGCGGGGCTGCGTCATCCTCCTGGAGGACCTGCACGACTCCGACACCGAGACGATCGCGGTCGTGGAGTATCTCGTCGACAATGTGGCCGGTCTGCCGGTCCTGCTGGTCGGCACGCTGAGGCCCGATCCCGGTCCGGCGCTTGACCTGGCGCTCGCCGCGGAGCTGCGCAACACGGCCGAGTTACGGGAGCTGGGGTCCCTCGCCGAGGACGCCGTACGGGACATGGTGGACGCGTGTCTGGGCGCTGCTCCGGGTGAGGTGCCCCCGGCCGCGCAGCGGCATCTCGCCCGGCGGGCGGGCGGCAACCCGTATCTGGTGGAGGTGCTGCTGGCCGACCTGGTGGACACGGGGTGGCTGAGCCGGTCCGACGGCGGGTGGCTCCTGGCCGAGCAGGGCGAGCCGCCGGTGCCGACCGGGGCGGTGCGCAGCTGGGCGCGTCGGCTGGACCGGCTCGACGAGCCCGTGCGGGAGCTGCTGCTCGTCGCGGCCACGCTCGGCGGCCGGTTCTCCGTCGAGGCGGTCGGTGCCGTGACCGGGTTCGACGACCGGGCGCTCTTCGCGCATCTGCGGTCGGCCTCGGAGGCCGGGATCATCGCCCCGGACGGGGCGGCCCACGACCGCTACACCTTCCGCCATGCCCTGACGGCGGAGGCGCTCAGGGCGTCGCTGCCTCCCGCCGAGCAGGCCGCGCTGGCCCGCCGCGCGGCCGCGGTCATCGAGGGTTCGGCCGTCGAACTGTCGGGCGAGCAGCGTCAGTTGGTCGCGACGCTGCGGCTGGCGGCGGGCGACACGGCGACCGCCTCCCGCCAGTTCGCCCGGGTCGGACGCCAGATGCTGGACGCGGGTGCGTCGGGTTCGGCGGCCGTGCTGCTGGAGCGCGCCCGCGGACTGGCACCCGACGGGGAGCGCGACGAGGTGACCGTGCAACTGGCGATCGCCGAGGCCGAGTCCGGCCGTCTGGACACCGCTTCCGCGCTGCTCGACGACCTGCCCGCGGCCGTCGCCGGGTCCCGCGCGGCGGAGGAGCGGGCGCAGGCGCACACCCAGGTCGCCTGGGTCGCCACCATGGCGGAGCGGCCGAAGGAGGCACGCCGCCGGATCGGCGCGGCCCGGGCCCTGCTCGGGACGCCGCCGCGCCCGGAGCAGGAGGCGGCGCTGGTGGTGGTCGAGGGGCATCTCCTGCTGCTGCCGGAGCAGGACGGCCCGCGCGGGCGCGAGCGGCTCGAGGAGGCGGAACGTTCCGCCAGGCGGGCTGCTCTCACCGCGGAGGAACGCGGCCGGCCCGTGGTGGCCTGCCGCGCCTGGCAGTTGCTGGCGCTGCTGTCCCGCGAGCGGGGGTTCGACGAGGCCGACGCCTGTCTGGTGCGCATGCTGACCGTCGCCGAGCGGCACCGCCTCGCGGTGTGCCGGGCCGAGGCATTGGTGCGGCTCGGCACCAACGCGTTCCTGCGGACCGGTGAGGCCGCCCAGTTGGAGTCCGCCCGGGCGGCGGCGCACGAACTCGGCTCGCTGGCCCTGCTCCAGACCACCGACGGACTGCTCGCCATGCAGGCTGTCCTGGCCGGCCACTGGGACCGGGCCAGCGAGATCGTCGAGCGGTGCGTGGAGGCCAGCGCCCGCCTGCAGAACCTGTCCGCCCACCGCTATCTGCTCCTCGTCGACGCCACCCTCGCCGCACACCAGGGGCGGGCCCGTCAGCAGGAGCGGGCCCTGGCGCGGTTCCGCCGGGCCGGCGGCGAGGAGTCGATGCTGGTGCCCCTGCAGCACGGACTGTGCCTGGCCCTGGGCGCGTTGATGGCCGAGGACCGCGCGCGGGCCGCCGCCGAACTCGACGCCGCCTCGGCCTGGGAGCGGGAACACCCCAGCTTCTTCTACCTCAGCGGCAGCTACGGGCTGCGCCCCCTGCTGCGCGTCCTCGCCCGCGACGAGGACGGCCCCCGGGCCCACCGCGAGGCGCTCGCCTCACCCGGCGGGCAACTGGCCTGGAACCGGATGTTCCTGGGCATGGCGGAGGCACTGCTGCGCGGCCGGGAGGGCGACGAGACGGGCGCGCTGCGCTCCTTACGGGAGGCTCGGCGCTCGGCGGACGCCTTCCCGCAGGCGTGGCATCTCGCCCTGCGCCTGACCGCCGAGGGGGCCCTGGACGACGCGTGGGGCGAGCCGGTCGTCTGGCTGCGGACGGCCGAGGAGTACTTCCACGAGGCGGGCGTCCAGCCGGTCGCCGGGGCCTGCCGGGCCCTCCTGCGTCAGTCGGGCGTCAGCGTCCCGCAGCGCCGCGAAGGCCGCGAGCTGATCCCCGCGGAACTGCGCGCGGCCGGCGTCACCCCACGCGAGTACGAGGTGTTCGTCCTGCTCGCCGAACGGCCCGGGAACCAGCAGATCGCCAGCCGCCTGTGCATCTCGCCCCGGACGGTGGAGAAGCACATGGCGAGCCTGATGACCAAGACCGCCAGCGCGGACCGCTCGGCGCTGTGCGCGCTGTCCGCGCAGCGGGCACAGGACCAGGAGCCACGCGGCCGGCAGGCACCCATGCCCCGCTAGGGCCTTTCGGCGCGACGCCACGGAGATCCGCCAGAAGGCCCTGGCCAAGGCCACCGGCCAAAACGGCGCGTCACGGCCGCCGTTGATGGGGGCCACCCGCACCGGTATGGGGGCGCCGCCCCCATGTGTGGGGGTCCGTCCCCCACAACGCCCCCGCCCGCGGCAGGAGTCTGCGGGCCCGGTACCGATGTGCGACGCGGCGGCCACGGCGGATCATCGAGCGGCCGATTCCCTTCGCCCCCACGGAGGTCCGCTCGATGCCGCGTCCGACCGCGCAGCCCGCCGTGTCACCGCCCGCAGCACCGCCCGGCACGCTCCGGTTCTCCGTCCTCGGCCCGCTCGCGGTGCACCGGGACGGCCGCCCGCTGCCGCTCGGCCCGCTCAAACAGCGCGTCGTGCTGGCCGCGCTGCTCACCTCCGCCAACAGCCCGGTCTCCGTGGACGCCCTGACGGACACGGTGTGGCCCGAGGAACCCCCTCGTACCGCCCGCAAGAACCTCCAGGTCTACGTCAGCGCCCTGCGCACCCTCCTCGCGGACGACGACCGCGACCGTCCCCGGCTCTCCCACACGGGCGCCGGCTATGTGCTGCGCGCGAGCGAGGACGAGCTCGACCTGCTGCGCTTCCGTGCCCTCGTACGCAGCGCCGAGGCGCGGCCCGCGAGCGCGGCCGCCCCGCTGCTGGGGCAGGCCCTCGGCCTGTGGCAGGGGCCGCCGCTGGGCGAGGACCTGCGGCGCTCGCTCCGGCTCGCCGAGGAGGCCGAGCGGCTGGAGCTGCGCCATCTCACGGCGTACGAGAGCTGGGCGGAGGCGCAGTTGCGGCTCGGCGGCGCGCCGACGGTCGTCGAGGGGCTGCGCGACCTGGTGGAACGGCATCCGCTGCGGGAGCGGCTGCGGTCCGCGTGGATGTGCGCGCTGAGCGCGTCCGGCCGGCAGGCCGAGGCACTCGCGGTGTACGACGACTACCGGCAGCTGCTCGCAAGGGAACTGGGCCTGGAGCCGAGCGGTGCCATGGCTGCGCGCTACCGGGCGGTCCTCGCGGGCGACGAGGGCTCGGGGGCGGACCCTGACACCGGCCCCGCGCGGGCCCGGCACGGCTCGGGCCGATGTCCGACCACGGCCGCGCTGCCGCCCGACCTCGCCGACCTGACCGGCCACGGCGAGGAACTGCGTGACCTCCTCGACCTGCTGACGGACGACGTCCTCGGCGGTGTCGTGCTGCTGTCCGGTCCGGCCGGCTCCGGGAAGACCGCGCTGGCCGTACGCGCCGCGCATCTGCTCGGCGACCGCTTCCCCGACGGACGGTTCTTCATCTCCCTGCGGGACCCGGACGGCCGCCCCCGGCCACTGGACGCCGTGCTCGCCGAGACCGGCGCCCTCACCGGCCGCCCCGCGCCGCAGGGGCCCGAGGCGTGGCGGGCGTGGCTGGCGGAGCGACGCGTGCTGGTGCTCGTCGACGACGTGCCGGACGAGAGTGCCGTACGCCCGCTGCTGCCGTCCGGCGGGCTGGGCAGGGTGCTGCTCACCGCACGCGGCCAGCTCGGCGGTCTGGCTCCCGTGCACCGGCTGCCCCTGCCTCCGCTCGGCACCGCCGAGGCCCTGCAGCTGCTCTGCGGGCTCGTCGGCCCGGGCCGGGTGCGGGCCGACCGGGAGGCGGCGCTGCGGATCGTGCGGGCCTGCGGCGGGTCGCCGCTGGCGGTCCGGGTGAGCGGGATGCGCCTCGCGGTGCTGCGCCATGTCCCGCTGCGGGAGTTCGCCGACCGGCTCGGCGACCCCGCCGGAGCGCTGGACGAGCTGACCTCCGGGGACGTGTCCGTGCGGCGGTGGCTCGCCCGCGGCTGGGCGGCGCTGCCCGAGGACCGTGGCCGGGACGCGGGCCGGCTCGCCCTGGGCACCGGGGACGGCCCGTTCGGGCTGGCCGAGGCGGCCGAGGCCCTCGGCTGCGACGAGCGGCACGCGGTGCGGGTGGTGGAGGAACTGATCGAGGCCGGCATGGTTACCTCGCCCTGCGCGGAGGTCACCGCCCACGCCGCCCAGTACGAACTGCCGCATCTGATACGGCTGTACGTGCACGCCGCCCGGCCTGCCGCACCCGCGTCGGTCCAGGGATGACCCGCTCCCGGCGGTCTCGGCTCAGCTGACCGCCGGTTCAGCGTTGACCGGCCCCCGGCGGTCCCGGCTCAGCTGACCGCCGGGCCGGGATCCTCCGGGGCCGGCAGGCCCACGTGCCGGGCCAGGAAGGCGAGGCATTCGGCCTGAAGGGCCGCGGCGCGGGACGCGGACCGGTCGCCGTGGCCGACGCCCCGCTCCAGCCGCAGCAGCACCGGCCCGTCGCCGGTGGTGGCGTGCTGGAGGGCGGCGCACATCTTCCGGGCGTGCAGCGGGTCGGTCCTGGTGTCGCCGTCGGCGGCGGTCAGCAGCACCGCCGGATAGGCGGTCCCCGGGGTGACGCGGTGGTACGGGGAGTAGCCGTACAGCGTGGGCAGCGTCTCCGGGTCCCGCGCGCTGCCGTACTCGGGCGTCCAGCTGGGGCCGAGCCCGGACAGCTCGTAGCGGACCATGTCCAGCAGCGGCGAACTGCACACCACGGCCGCGTACTTGCCCGGCTGCTGAGTCAGTGCGGCGCCGACCAGCAGCCCTCCGTTGGAGCCGCCCATGCAGGCGAGGCGGCCGGGCTCGGTCCAGCCCTCCTCGATGAGCCGGTCGCCCGCGGCGGCGAAGTCGTCGAAGGTGTTCTGCTTGTTCCTGCCGCTGCCGGCCAGATGCCAGGCCTCGCCCTCCTCTCCCCCGCCGCGCAGCCCGGCCCAGGCGAACACCCCGCCGGCGCTGACCCAGGCGAGGACCAGGGCGCGGTAGCGGGGCGACATGGTGCGGCCGAAGCCGCCGTACCCGGTGAGCAGCGCCGGGCGCGGCACGTCCGGGCGGCCGGACGGGGAGATGACGAACATCCGCACCGTCGTGCCGTCGCGGGAGGGGAAGGCGATCTGACGGGTGACAGCGCCGTCGGCGCCCGCCGTGCCGGACATTTCGCGCTCCCAGCGCGTCACCTCGAGCGTGCGCGCGTCGAAGCGGAGCACCCGCGGCGGTGTGACGAAGTCGGTGTAGGCGAAGTAGGCCTCATGGCCGCCGGGGACGGCGGAGAAGTCGCCGACGGCACCGGTGCCCGGCAGGGGGAGGGTGGCGATCCGCCGGCCCTCCACCAGGTCGTGCACGGTCACCTCGGCCACCGTGTCACGGGTCCAGGCGACCAGGCCGAGCGGATGCTTCAGCTCCGGTCCGGACAGCACGACGACATGCGTCAGCACCGCGTCGGGACGCTCGGGCACCACCTCCCGCCAGGCGCCGGGGCCGAGGTGGAGCTCGTCCGGCCGGCAGGCGACGACCCGCCCGCGGGGGGCGTCGCGGTCGGTCCGCAGCCACACCGGGTCCCGCGGACCGCTGCCGGGCACCGCCCGCAGCCGGGTCGCGGCCGTCCTGCCCTCCTGGACCGGCCGCCACCGCGGGCGCTCCGGCGGACCGTCGTGCAGGTCCGCCAGATACAGATCGGTGCCGCGGCCGGTGCCGAGTGTCGCCGTGACACCCAGCCAGCGCCCGTCCGGGGTGACCGAGACGCTGTAGAACTGGGTCCGGTCCCGCCCCTCACCGAAGACGAGGGCGTCCGTCGCCGGGTCGGTGCCGACCCGGTGCAGATGGACGCGGCGGTGGTAGCGCGCCTCGCCGGGGTGGGCGCGGGGGTCGAGGTTCCTGACGTAGTAGAACGCCTCACCGCCGGGCAGCCAGCCGACCGACGTCCTGCGCACCCGGTCCACGGGCCCGTCGACGATCCGGCCGGTGGCCACGTCGAGCACCTGGAGCAGGGAGTCCTCCGTGCCGTCCCGGGACACCTGGAAGGCCAGCAGGGCGCCCTCCACGGAGGGTTCCCAGGCGTCGAGCACCGTGCGTCCGGACGGGTCGAGCGCCACCGGGTCGAGCAGCACCCGCTCCGCGCCGCCGGCGTCCGCCACCATCAGCACCGGGTGCTCCTGACCGGCGCGCTGCCGCTGCCAGAACTGCCGCTCGCCGCGGACCTCGGGAGATCGGACGCGGTCGACGGCGTCGATCGCCGCGACCTGCGCCTCCCACTGCCCCAGGTCCTGCCAGGTCGCGCGCTGCGCCGCGTAGAGCGCGTCCTGCCCGGCGCCCCAGCGCAGGGTCGCGGCGGACTCCGCGTCCTCCAGCCAGCGGTACGGGTCCGGGACGCGCAGCCCGTGCAGTTCCTCGACGACGTCCTGCCGCTCGGCGTCCGGGTGGCGGTGGGCCTGCGAAGTCACGCGATCCTCCCTCATCCGTCGACGTGACGGGTCAGAGTTCGTTGGAGCGGTTGATGACGCAGGCGGAGAGTTCCTCCTCGTCGTCGCTGTGGGCGACGACCTCGATGCCGTCGTGCTCGGCCGGTTCGGGGTCGTCGGCGGGACGCGTGTTCTCGACCGGCTCGGGGTCGTCGGCGGGTCGCGTGTTCTCGGGCATGGCCGTCCTTCTCGGGTGACGGCGTCCGGCGGAGCGGACGCGGGTGGACGTACGGATCCTGGAGGGGGGAGCGTCCGCGCCTGCGGCGCTGTCCGTCTCCGGCAGGGCGGCCCAGGCGAAGACGCCGGCCGCCACGACGACGAGCCCCGACACGGCGAACACGGTGTCGACGGGGCCGAAGCCGACGCCGCCCACGGAACCGTCGACGCCTCGCAGCACGGAGCCCGCGAGCCAGCCGGACAGCACCGCGGACAGCATGGAGGCCAGCTTCGTCACCGGGTAGAACACCGCCACCACCCGGCCCCGGAACTCCGCCGGCGCGGCCGCGAGCAGCAGCGGTGACATCGCGGTGTTCAGCACGGTCAGCGGAACGGTGAAGACGAACAGCAGGGCGACGCCGCCGATGAAGCCGCTCTGCCGGGAGTACGCCACCAGCAGCACCCCGCTCACCAGCAGGCCGATCCAGGTGGTCCGGCGCGCCCCCAGCCACTGCACCACCCGGCCGCCGCCGAGCGCCCCTGCGATGCCGCCCGCGCCCATCGCCATACCGAGGTATCCGTAGAGATGGGCGTCCGCGTTCAGGTTGTCGGTGGTGAAGAAGACGTTGAGGGTGCTCAGCGCCCCGACCCCGAACTGGCCGATCACGGCAAGCACCAGCAGCGCCACCAGGAACCTGCTGCCCGCGAAGAACCTCAGCCCGTCCACGAACTCCCGGCGCAGTCCGTCCGGCCGCCGCTCGGCGGTCTTCTCCGCCACGTCCCGCGCGGCGGGCACGCGGATGGCGCGGATCGCGATGTACGACACCACGTACGTGAGGCCGTTGAACAGCAGGGCCCACTGCAGACCGGCGGTGAACAACAGCGGTGCGGCGAGGGGCGGTCCGATGATCCAGGCCGTCTCACCGGTCGCCTGCGCGATGCCCGCCGCGCGGGCCCGGTCCGCCTCCCCGGTCACCAGGTCGGCCAGGACCGCGAAGCGCGCCGGGGCGAAGAACTGGCCGGCCGAATGCAGCAGCAGGACGGTCACATAGACCAGGGCCAGCCACACCCCGTCGGCGAGGGCGGCGGCCGGCAGGAAGGTCACGGCGGTCAGCACCGCCACCAGCACGCCCCGGACCACCTCGGTGCGCAGCATCGTGGCGCGCTTGTCCCACCGGTCGACGAACACGCCCGCGAGCGGTCCGACGACCAGCACGGCCACACTGGAGGCGATCAGGATGCCGCTGACCGCCATCGGCGCCCACGGCTCGTCCTTCGCCAGTACGGTCGCCACCCACAGCACCAGGGTCGTGCTGAAGACCGCGTCGCCGACGGAGGAGACCGCCTGGCCGAACCAGAGCCGGGTGTAGTCGCGGTTGATCAGCGTCGGCGGCCAGGTCATGACGGCCTCGGCGAAGAGACGATCAGCGCCGTCAGGGCGGTGACGAGGGTCGTGTGGTACGCCTTGCGGAAGAACTCCCCGTCCGTCGCCGACGCGGGCGCCCGAAGCGCCGCCGACCTTCCCGGGATCGACCCGTCGGGCCGCTGGACCCGTACCAGGCACTCCACGGCTGCGGCGCCCTCGGGCGTGTCCAGCGGCTCGCCGCCCAGGACGAACTGCGTGAGGACCAGCTCCACGGCCAGGTCCCACAGGTCGTGCTCGACGCAGTGCAGCAGCATCCGGCACACCAGGTCCCGCGCGTGCGCCAGCGCGCCGCCGCCCAGACCGGGCGCGCTCCGCCCGAAGTCGCTCGCGTAGAAGCCGGTGTGGGTGAGGGCGTACGCCTGCGGAACGGTCAGCGGGCTCCCCTCCTCCGGCTCTGCGGCGCGGAGGGCGACGAGCGGGCTGAGCGGGAGCAGCTCGGCCATCGGCTCGACACCGTGGCGGACCCCGGCCTTGTCCGCGTAGTAGCGGACCTCGACACGCTGGTACGGGGACTTGTCCCGCGGCGTGAGGAACCCGGGGTCCAGCCGGTCGAGCGCCGCACTGACCTGGGTGCCGTCGATGCCGTCGGGCGCCAGCGCGGCGAAGATCAGCCCGTACGTGGACGCGTACCGGGGGGTGTCCTCGAACAGCCGCGGGAGGCCGGGGTCCTGCCAGAGCTTGCGGACGAGGGCCGTCGCCCCGCCCAGCACGTCCGGCGGGTCCGGGAGGCGGGACGCGCAGTGGCAGAGCAGCGCCAGTTCCAGCGCGGCCTTCGCCTTCCCGTGGGTCGACGACCGGGCGCTCGCCGAGAACGGGTCGAAGAACTCCACGTTCGCGTCCAGCCAGCGCAGCGCGCCGCCGGAGAGCCGCTCCAGAGGTGAGGACATGTCTACAGGCGCCCCGTCTCGTGCAGATGGTCGAGCAGGGCCGTGTCGACGGAGTCCCGGAACCGCGCGAGCGTTGCCGCGTCCTCGTCGAAGCGGTAGAGGTCCTGGCAGGCGATCCAGCGGTCACGGGTCTCCGCCGACGGCAGATAGCCGTCGGTGACCGTGCCGACCTCCCAGTCGGGCTTGCCCGCGGTCTCCCAGCAGCTCGCCAGCGTGCCGTCCGCGCTCACCACCGCGCCGTAACGGCCGTCGGTGTGACCGCAGGTGACGCAGGTCTTGCGGGCACCGGGCCGGCTCACGGTGAACCCGAGGTCGAGCGCCCGCCGCTGCCAGCGGACGAAGGAGGCCGCCAACTCGCCCGTGTGCAGCAGGCTGTTGGCGTAGCCGACGCCCACGTCGCCGATGCGGGCGAAGTACAGCGTGCACCGGGCCGGGTCGAGCGCGGCGGCGAGCCGGTCGATCAGCGCGTCCACGCCGTGGAAGGTCTCCTGGGAGACGTTCACCCGCAGGGTCCACCGGATCGGCGTCTCCTCGGTGGCCCGCACGAGGTTTCGGACGATCTTGTCGAAGGTGGCGCCGCCGTCCGCCCGGCCGATCCGGATCCGGTCGTGGTCGTCGCGGTCCCCGTCGAACGTGACCTGCACCGACGTCAGTCCGAGGCCGGCGAGCCGACGGGCCAGGGACGGGGTGAGCAGGGTCGCGTTGGAGATCATCCACGCCGAGGTCGGCGCCAGCCGCGCCGCCCGCTCCAGCAGTTCCACACAGCCGCGCGGGTTGAGCAGGGGCTCGCCGCCGAACAGCAGGATCCGGAGCCGGTCCAGACCCGCGGCCGCCATCTGCCGCTCGGTGAACCCGAGGATCGAGGTGATCGTCTCCGAGGTGAGGCGGCTGCGCCCGATCCGCGGCGGCCGGCTGCCGCCCCCCTCGTCCTGCGCCGTGTTCTGGAAGCAGTATCCGCAGCCCAGGTTGCAGTGCGTGCTGGTGAGAACCGTCAGCGCGTACGCGTGGATCCCGGGCACGGTGAACATGCCGCTCTCGCGCAGCCGCCGCTCCGCCTCGGGACGCAGGCCTCCGTCGGCGGTGACATGCCGCCCGCTCAGCCGGGCCACACCGCCAGGACCGAGGAACCACCAGTTCCGCGCGCCCTCGAGGAGCCGCGCCCCGGACGGCAGGACGGGGGTTGTGCCGGGGTCCGCCGCCGGTCCGGAGCGCACGGTCCGGCCGAGCCCCAGGGCCCCGCCGGCTCCCACCGCGCCGCCCGTGCCCACCGCTTGGTCGATGCTCATCGTTCCTCCCGCAGGGACGCCGCCCCGGTCAGGGAAGGCGCCTGCGCCCGGCCGCCGTCGACGATGAGCGTCATCAGGGCCACGACGAGGGTCACCTTGTAGGACTTACGGAAGTACTCCACGGAGTTCGCACCGGCCGGGGGCCGCTCGGCGGCGCAGCGGCCGGGGATCGCCCCGTCGGGAGCCTGCGCCCCGGCGAGCAGCCGCAGCCCTGCCGCTCCCGACGGTGTCCGCCGCGGATCGGCGCCCAGGCAGTGCTGGGCGAGCAGCAGCTTCGCGACGACGTCCCAGTCGCCGAGCGCCACGCAGTGGTCCGTCAGCCGTTCCACCACGCGCAGCGCACGATCCCGGTCCTCCCCGGTGAGACCGGGATCGCGGAAGCCGAAGTCGCCGAGGTAGAAGAGCGTGTGGGCGACCAGGCAGCCGTCCAGGTCGGCCGGAGCCAGCGTGCCGGCCCGGGGCAGCGGGCTCGCCTCGTACAGGTCCCCGTACGACGCGAACCGGTGCCCGGCACCGGCCATCTCGGCGTAGAACCGCGCCTCCAGCTGGAGGAACGGCGGCTTGCGGCCCGGGGTCAGATAGCTGCCGCCCGTCAGCCGGGCCAGCACGGCCCTCGGTGCCCCGGCGGCGGTGCCGGCCGGGGCCAACGCCGCGTACATCAGCTCGAACTGCCGCGTGTACCTGCTCTCCAGGGTCAGCAGACGCGGGAAGTCCTCGCTCCTCCAGACCTGTTCCACCACTTCGGTCACCTGGGCCAGGTCGGCGTCCCCGGGCGCGCACCTCTCCCAGTAGCGGCGCAGCATCGCCAGCTGGAGGAGGGCCTTCACCCGCGGTGTCACCGGCAGCTCGGCGCGCGCGGCCGGGGAGTCGAGGTAGGCGGCGTGCAGCCCGATCCACCGCCGCGCGCCCGCCGACAGGCTGGTCACGGCCTCGTCGAGGCCTGCTGGTCGCGTACTCATACCTTCTCCTTCAAGGAAGCCGAGGCCTCGGCGGGGGACGGGGTGGCGGCCCCGGTCGGAGAGAGGGCTGCGGCCCTGGTCCGAGGGAGGGCGGCTGCTCTGGTGGGAGAAGGGGCGGCTGCCCTGGTCGGAGTGGGAGGCCCGGCCCTCGTCGGAGAAGGGGCCGCGGCACCGGCCAGCCGTTCGACGGCGTCGGCCGCGCCCCCCGCGCCGTCCACCGCGGCCAGCCTGCCGCCGAGCGCCCGGGCGCGGGCGCGCAGGGCGTCGTCGCGCCACGCGGACTCCAGCAGCGCCGAGGCCCCCACGGACGGGCTCTTGGAGAAGTGCACGGCCACACCGGCGCGCAGGCAGGCCCCGGTGAGCAGAGGCTGCTCGGAGCCGTTGGGCGAGAGCGCGAGAGGCAGTCCGCGCAGCAGGGCGGCGAGCACCGGGGCGGAGGTGCCGTTGCTCAGCACCAGCCCCGCGCGGTCGACGAGCGGACCCAGCCACCGCTTGCGGACCAGCAGGATGTCGGCGTCCGGGGCGGGCCGCGGGTCGGTGGACCGGCCCTGCTCGACCACGGCCTGGAAACGGCCGCCGGTGAACGCCTCGTTGAGCCGCGGCCACAGGCTCTTGCCCTCGAAGAACCGGCCCAGATGGACATAGACGACGGGTTTGCCGGACCGCCGCAGATGCTCCTCGACCGCCTCGACCTCCGCCGGTTCGGGCCTCGGCTCCCAGGACAGCGGCCCCACGTGCCGTACCCGCTCCGGCAGGCGCGCCCCCGGGAACTCCAGCTCCGGGTCCCCGCGCAGCAGCAGGGCGTCGCCGAGCAGCGGCCCGTCCCCCCACCGGGAGGCGCGCCCCGCCAGACCGGCCTGCTCCCGCAGGTCGGTGTAGAACCGCAGACAGTCACGGGTCCGGCTGTCCCGGGTCCGGCCCAGCTGCGGCTCGCCCTCCCCGCCCGAACGGTAGTCCCACAGGTGGACGGAGAGCCCGACCACCACCACGGGGATGTCCAGCGTCTCGGCGGCGAGCAGGGCCCCGGTGCACAGCACGGAGGTGACCAGCGCGTCGGCGCCCGTCACCCGGGCCGCGCGCACGATCGCCCGGTACTGCGCCGCGCCGGAGGGCCCCCACCACGTGGCGGAGAACGCCCGGCGGCCGCCGAAGTCCTCCGCCGCCGCGAACGGCAGACCGGCGTCGGCCGCGACGGCTGCCGCGGTGGACCGGCCCAGTACGTCCACGTCATGTCCCCGGCGCCGCAGTTCCCGGCCGGCCGCGATCGCCGGGTAGAGGTAGCCGCCGTCGCTGAGCGGGCAGAGAAGGATCTTCACGACGTGCCGCTCCCTCGGTGTGCCGGGTCCACCGCCCTGGTGGCCGCGGGCCCCCGGTTCCGGGCAGGATCTGCCGGGAACCGAGGGGCCCGCGCGGTGCTCAGGGCTCGTTGACGAGGTGTCAGTTGAGCTCGCTGGAGTGGTTGACGACGCAGCCGGCCTCGGCCTCTTCGTCCTCGCTGTGGGCGACGACCTCGATGTCCTCGTTCTCGGTGGGCTCGGGGTTCGTGTTCTCGGGCATGTGGTCCTCCTCGGTCGACGGCGTCGCTGCGCCGGCTGAGCAGGAACCTAGGCAGCCGCGGTATGGGAACGCCTGACCGCCGGTTCGGCGCCGGTATACGCCGACGACACGGGCCGGACACGGCCGGTCCCGCCCAGCACCGGCACCGTCCCACGTCGGCCCCCGGCGGCGCCGACCTGGTGCTTAACCGATCCCCAGGCGTTCGCGAACCGGAAGTGTGCCGCGCCCGGGCACGCTTCGGGCCATGCCCCGCGCGCGGCACGAGCACGCGGCGGTCGACCCTGAGGAGGCGCCGTGGAACTGGCGGAGCTCATCGGACTGCGCCCCGTCCCGTGCGGCGGCCTCCTGGTGGCGCTGACCCGACGCTGCCCCATGAGCTGCGCGCACTGCTCCACCGGATCCTCGCCGTCGGCCTCCGAACGGCCCGACCAGGAGCAACTGCTGCGCTTCGTCGACTCGTTCGGCACCGACGACCGCCCCGAGGCGGTCATGCTCACGGGCGGCGAACCGCTGCTGCTGCCCGGCCTCGCCGCCCGGCTCGCTCGCCTCGCCCGGGCGAAGGGCTCGCGGGTGGCCCTGCTCAGCGGGATGTTCTTCGCCCGCGACGGACGCGTCCCGGACCGGATCATGCGGGCGATCACCGCCCTCGACCACTTCTCGGCGAGCATGGACGTCCACCACGAGCGGGAGATCCCGCGCCCTCACGTGCTCAGCGCCCTGCGCGCCGTGCTCGACACGGGAACACCCGTCAGCGTCCACCTCACGGGCAACGGCCCCGACGACCCGTACACGGCGGACGTCGTCGCGGACGTCCGCCGCGCCTTCGGCGGCCGGGTCCCGCTGCTGGTCAACGAGATACGGCCGCTGGGCCGCGCGGCCGCCGCCGGCCTCGCGCGGGCGACACCGCCCGGCCCCGAGGGCTCCGGCCCGGCGCCGTGCACCCTCGCCGCCTGGCCGGTGATCGCCTTCGACGGCACCGTCACCGCCTGCTGCAACCAGTGGACGGTGGACCGGCGGCCCGTGCCCCCGCACCTGCGCCTCGGGCACATCGCCGACGACGACTGGCAGACCGTCCGCGCACGTTCCCTCGCCTCCCCTGTGCTGCGCATGCTGCGCGCCGCCGGACCGCTGCGACTGCACGCCCGCTCCGGCGCCCCCGCCCCGGCGGGCTACTGCCGCGCCTGCCACGCACTCGCCGACCGGCCGGACCTCCTCGCCGACGCGGCCCGGGACGCGAGCGGCCCCGTCGGGGAACTCCTAGACCGGCTCAGCGCCCAGCAGCAGTTCGCCGCCGGACCCGCCGCCCTGGTACGCCGCATGGGCTGCGCCCCGTACGCGCACCTGGTCGAGTCGTCGGCCGACGTCCAGGCACCGGCCGACGTCGAGTCACCGGCCGCCGTCGAGTCTCTGGCCGCGGTCGATTCACCGGTCGCTCGGGAGGCGATCGGCCGATGACCACCACCGCGTCCCACGCGCCGAGCACCGAACCCACGCCCGAGGCCGCGCCCGCGCCCACCATCGCCGCCTCGCTCACGCCGAACACCAAGCCCGCGCCCACCGTCCCCGCGTCTCTCGCGCTGAACACCAAGCTCGCGCCCGCGACTCCCGTGCTGCGGGCCGCGACCGCGGCCCTGTGGCGACCGGAGGGCCTGCGCCGGCGCTACCCCCGCTACCTGGCCGCCATGCACGCGCTCGTACGGGCCTCCGTACCGCTGCTGGAACGTGCCGCCGAGCGGTGCGCCGAGCTGGACGACCCGGCCGCGCGGCGCCTCGCCGCCTACTGCCTCCGGCACGCCGAGGAGGAGCGCGACCACGACACCTGGCTGCTGGAGGACCTCGCCGCCATCGGCGCCGCTCCCGCCGCCGCGCCCCACCCGGTCGTCGTGGAACTCGCCGGGGCGCAGTACTACCGGATCGAGCACGAGCACCCCGTCGCCCTGCTCGGCTACATCGCCGTCCTGGAGGGCAACGCGCCCGGTCCCCGGCTCGCGGACCGGCTCGCCGAGGCCACCGGACTGCCGCCCGCCGCGTTCCGCACCGTCAGGGAACACGCCGAGCTGGACGACGGTCACGTCGACGACCTGCTCCGCGAGCTCGACGCCCTCGAACTGCCCGCGCACCGGCAGACCGCCGTCGGTGTCAGCGCGCTGCACACCACCGGTCTGCTCACCCGTCTTTTCCTCGCCCTCGCCGCCGACTGACGTAAGGACACCCATGACCGACCACGCCGCGCCCCGGCCCACCCTGGAGGCTCTCACCGCCGCCGGATTCGACGTCCACGCCCTCAGCGAGGAGCAGCTGGAGGTGGTGGCGGCGCTGACCCCCGAGGAACTCGCCCTGCTCGTGGACATCAGGGGCCGGCTCGACGCGGCGGCCCCCGAGGTGCAGGCCCACGCCGACGTGGCGGGCGGCGCCCTCTTCTGACCCCCGCCGCCCCCTGTCCCCCGGAGGAACCCATGACCTGCGCCTCCTGCCGCGGCGCCACTCCGCCCGGCGCCCGGTTCTGCCCCTCCTGCGGCAGCCCCTGCACCCCGGCGTCTGACCCGGCCAGACCGACCGGCCGCAAGGTGGTGACCCTCCTCTTCAGCGACCTGGTGGGCTCCACCGCGCTGTCCGGAGCCCTGGACGCGGAGACCCTGCGCTCGGTGACACTGCGCTGGTTCGGCCTGATGCGGCAGCGGATCGAGGAGCAGGGCGGCACGGTGGAGAAGTTCATCGGGGACGCTGTGATGGCCGTCTTCGGCGTGCCGACGGTGCGCGAGGACGACGCCCGCCGCGCGGTCGCCGCCGCGCTCGCCATGCGGGAGGCCCTGGAAGGGTTCAACGCCCGGCTGGAAGGCGCCGTGGGCGTACGGCTGGAGATGCGCATCGGCGTCAACACCGGTCAGGTGGTGACGGGTTCGGCCAGCGAGCGGCAGGCCATGGTGTCCGGGGAGGCCGTCAACATCGCCGCGCGCCTCGAACAGAACGCCGCCGCGGGCGAGATCCTCCTCGGCCCCGGCACCCTCGCGGCCGCGGGCCCCGGGGTCCGCACCACGCCGACCGGCCCGCTGCTGCTCAAGGGCAAGCGCGACCGGGTCACCGCCCACCGCCTGCTCGGCCTCGACGAGGAGGACGGCCCCGAGGCGCTGCGCCGCTTCGACGTCGCCTTCGTCGGACGCACTCGCGAACTCGGCCTCCTCGACGCGGCGTTGGACCGCACGATCCGCGACCGGCGGGCCGCTCGTGTGCTGGTGGGCGGTGAGGCCGGACAGGGCAAGACCCGGCTGGTGCGCGAATGGCTGCACCGCACGGGCGCCGACAATCTCCGCCACGGCGTCGGACGCTGCCGCGCCCGCGGCGAGCAGCCCAGCCTCGGACCGCTCGCCGCCGCCGTGACCGACCTGCTCGGGACCGGCCCGGCCCCGCCGTCACCCGAACTGGAGCTGCTCCGCAAGGGGCTGCTCCTCGACGGCACCCCCAACCTGTCACCGGCCGACACCTGCGCCGCGCTCGCCAAGGTCCTCGCCGACCTGGGCGAGCACGGGCCCGTCGTGCTCGTCCTCGACGACTGCCACTGGGCGGCGCAGCCCCTGTTCGACGCCCTCGACCGGCTGCTGCGCGCCCTGACCGAAACTCCCGCGCTGATCGTCCTGCTCACCCGCCCCCAACTGTTCGACACACGGCCCGAGCCAGCCCCGGACGCCGTCCTGCTCGGTGGTCTGTCCGACGCCGAGGCACAGCGGCTGGCGGCCGGGCTGACCGGACGCGAGGGCGACGACGAACCGCTCGCTCCCGCGGTCCTAGCCAGGGTGGGCGGCAACCCTCTGCATCTGGAGCAACTGCTGCTCGCCGGCGGGCCCGTCGACGCCGACAGCGTGCCGCTGCCGCTCCAGGCACTCATCGGCGCCCGCATCGACGCGCTCGATCCGCCCGAACACCGGGCTCTGGGCCTGGCGTCCGTCCTCGGCGGCGAGTTCACCGCCGGGGAAGTGACCGCCCTCGCCGGACCCGGCGAGCAGGGGTGGACGGAGGCCGGACTCCGCCCCGTCCTCCACCGTCTGGTCCGGCACCGGCTGATCCGCCCGGACGGCGAGGCCTTCCGCTTCGCCGGAGGACTGATCCAGGAGGTCGTCTACGCCGGCCAGTCCAAGCAGGACCGGGCCGACCGGCACGAACGGGCGGTGCGCCTGCCGTCGGTGCGGGCGCGCGGCAGGGCCGCGGTCGGCGCCCACCTGGAACAGGCGTACCGCTACCGCGCCGAACTGGGCGCCCAGGACGCGCACACCGACGCGCTGCGGCTGCGCGCCGCGGACGCCCTCGCGGAGGCCGGCCGGCTGGCCCTCGCCCACGCCGACCCCGTGTGGGCCGCCGACCTGCTCGCCAGGGCCGCCGACCGCTACGGCACGGGCGAGCCCGGCAGCACCGCGACGCGGCGGCGGCTCGGACAGACGCTGCTGGACCTCGGCCGCGCACCCGAGGGCCGGGCACTGCTGGAAGAAGTACTGGCCGACGACGCGCACCCGGTGGAACAGGCCCATGCGCGCCTCGCCCTGGCCTTCGCCGACGGGCACCCGGGACAGGCCGGTTCACCCGCCGACACCGCCCGTGCCACCCTCCCCGTCTTCGCGGCCGCGGGCGACGAACTCGGCCAGGCCCGAGCCTGTCTGCGGCTGGCGCAGCGCGCCCAGGAGCAGGGCCGGCACGGTGCGGCCGAAGAACTGCTGGCCCGGGCCACGGACCACGCCGTACGCGCCGACGCCGAACCGGAGCGGGCCGCGGCTCTCGGCGCGCTGGGTGTGTCCCTGTGGCGCGGCCCCCAGCCGGTCCCGGACGCCCTCGCCCGCTGCCGGGCACTCCTCGCCGAACAGAGCCCCGACCGCCGGGCGGTCCGGCTGACGCTCAACTGCCCGCTCGCGGTGCTGCTGGCCCTGCACGACGACACGGCCGGCGCCATGGCCTGCCTCTCGGAGGCCGAACACCTCGCGCGACGGCTCGGCTACGCGGAGGCCGAGGCCTTCCTGCCGATCTTCGCGGCGACCGTGGCCGACCTGGCGGGCCGCCCCGAGGACGCCCTGGCCTGCCTGGAGCGCGCCGCCGGTGCCGCCCGCGACCTGGGCGCGACGGCCCTGCTGCGCGGCGCCCTCCTCGACATGGCCCGCATCCGGCTGGACCTGGGCGAGCCGGGCGCCGCGCTCGACGCCCTCACCGAACTGGACCCGGAGCGCGTGGAACCGGCCCGGCCGCACGCGGAGTCGGCCGACCTGGACGGTCTGCGTGCCCGGCTGGCCGCCGCGCGCGGTGACGCCGCGACCGCCGGGCGGCTCTGCGCCCGGGCGCTCGCCACCGCGGCCGGCACCGACTCGCCGATCGTCCAGGGCCTCGCCGCCCTCGACCACGCCCGCGCGGCCCTCGCCCTGGAACGGCCGGCCGAGGCGGCCGAGGCGGCGGCACGGGCCCACCGGTACTTCGACACGAAGGGCCATCTGCCCGCCGTACGCCGGGCCGAGGCGGTGGCCGTCCGCTGCCAGGGCCGATCGCCGGGGCCCCGCCCCGCAGCCGTGCGGGCCACCGGAGCCGGACAGGAGGCATCCCGATGACCACCGCGCGACCACCCGCGCCCGCCCTCACCTGGGGCCTGCGGGGCAGGGGCATCGCGGACGTGCCCGTGGAGGCCGACGGCCCCCCGGACGCGCCCGAGGGAGGACTCGTCGGCGGCACCGGCCGGGGTGTCCGCGTCTGCGTGGTCGACTCGGGCGTCGAACGGGACCATCCGATGATCGGCCCGCTGGACGGCGCGTGGCGGGTCGTCAAGGACGACGAGGGGGTCCGCGTCGAGGAGACGGACGAGGGCGACGCCTGCGGCCACGGCACCGCCTGCGCCGGAATCATCCGCCGCACCGCGCCGGACTGCGAACTCACCAGCGTACGGGTCCTCGGCGAGCGCTTCTCCGGCAGCGGGGACGTCCTGCTCGAGGGGATCCGGTGGGCGGTGCGGCAGCGGTTCGACGTGGTGAACCTCAGCCTGTCCACCAGCCATGAGCGTTTCGCGGCGGAGCTGCGCCGGCTGGCCGACGAGGCGTACTTCCAGCGCACGGTGATCGTCGCCGCGGCGCACAACACCCATGTGGAGAGCTTCCCCTGGCGGTTCTCCTCGGTGATCTCCGTCGGCAGCCACCAGGAGGACGACCCGGACCTCCACCTCTACAACCCCGAGCCGCCGGTGGAGTTCTTCGCCCCCGGGCAACGCGTCGAGGTGGCCTGGCTGGGCGGCACGTCGATCCGCAGCTCCGGCAACAGCTTCGCCACCCCGTTCGTCGCGGGCCTGTGCGCACGCATCCTGTCCAGCCGCCCACGGCTGACACCGTTCCAGCTCAAGAACGCCCTGTACCTGTCCGCAGCCAACGTCCGTGTCCACGGACGCCGGTGACGACCGGCGCCGGAAGGGAACCCCACATGGCCCAGACGATCACCCCCTCCGCGTCACCGACCTCCCGGCCGGACCCGGCCATGGCGGAGCTGCTCCAGTCGGTGGTCGACACCGCCCGCGCCCTTTTCGGCGCCCAGGCCAGCTCCATCCTGCTGCTGGACGACGCCGCGGACGAGCTGGTCTTCGAGGCCGTCTCCGGACAGGGCCAGGAGTTCCTGGTGGGCCGGCGGTTCGCGGCAGGCCGGGGCATCGCCGGGTGGGTCGCCGCCTCGGGAGAGCCGATGGTGGTCGACGACCTCCACCGCAGCACCGCCTTCGACCGGGACATCGCCAAGTCCACCGGCTTCGTCCCCGACGCCCTGATGGCCGCGCCCCTCGTGCGCGGCAGCCGCGTCCTCGGCGTCCTGGAGGTGCTCGACCCCTCCCCGCAGGCCCGGTCCGGCCTCCCCGAGCTGGACCTGCTGTGCCTGTTCGCCCGCCAGGCCGCCGTCGCCCTGCACATCCTCACCACCCACACCCCGCGCACACCCGCCCCGCCCGACCCCTCCCGCACCGAACTGCTCGACCTCCTCTCACAGGCCCGTCGCCTCCTGGAGGAGTGAGGGCCACCAGGCCCTTGATCGCTTAGACTCCAGCGACTCGACCCCGCGTAGCCCGGGGCAACTCCAACGCCCCGATGCCCCACCTCCTGAGTGAGCCCGCCTTGACCGACCGCACCACCCCGACCCTGGACGGGATCACCCCCGTCCCGCAGTCCCCGGCAGGCATACGTGCCGAGCGCCGCCGCATCATCGAGTCCATACGCGCCCTGCGTCGGCTGCTCAACAAACGCGGTGCCTTCGAGACGGCCGACCGCCGCCGGCTGAACCGCGAGGCACGTGACCGCAACCGCGCGGAAACCGCCCACACCGGGGAACTGCACCGCATCGAGGCACAGCGGGCGCGCCGACAGCACTCGCTCACGCATGACTTGAACAGCCTCGACGGCAAGCGCGAACAGCAGGAGACCCAAGCACTCGGCGTCCTGCGCCGCGAGTTCATCGAGCGACGCCTCAGGAACACACCTCTCAGCGTCAGCGAACTGAACGGCTTCGGCACCGGCCTGATCCGCGACCTCGCCGCCCAGGGCATCAGCACTGCCGCCGACTTCACCGGCGTGACCTGGGACAGGTCGCCGAACGGCAAGGGCGGCAACGTCCTCTACATCGACCGCGCGGACGGCCACCGCATCCACGTCAACGGCATTGGACAGCACCGCGGCCGCCCCCTGACGGAGTGGCGGCAGGCCGCCCTGGCCCGCGCCGAAGCCCGCGCGCCCCAGACACTCCCCCCGGACGAACGTCACCGCATCTCCGAGATCATCGAGGCGGAACGCACCCGTCTGCGCAAGGAGTCGGCCAAGGCCACCCGCGCAGCCGAGGCCGCCCGCACCGAGGCCGGCCGGCACCACGCCGAGGCCCTCGAACGCCTCACCACGGCCGAACGCGACGCCGCCCGACTCGCCGCGGAACGCCGGGCCGAGTTCGACACGATGGCGGAACAACTCCTCGCCCTCCAGGCGGAACTGTCCGCCCACATCGACCGCCACGGCGACGCGGGCCTGCGCATCCGCCGTGCCCAGCGCCGCGCGCTCCGGCCGATCCCCGCCGGCCCCACCCTCACCGCGGTCCCCTCACCTCGCTCGCCGGTCGATTCGGCCAAGAGGGCAGGCGTCGCGGCCCCCTCGCCCACGCCCGAGCGCCGCGCACGCCTCGGCTGGCTGCTTCCGATCCTCTACTTCGGCTTCACCACCGTCGTCGGCGTGGGTGAACTGGGCGACAACACCGCACCTCTCGCGATGATGATCGCCTCCCGGTTCCTCGCCCTGGCGATCGCCCTGGAACTCCTCCGCCTGTGGATCCCCCGCAGAGGCCGGCGCACGCCGGGCCCGATGCCCGCGGGAATCGGCTGGCAGAGCGCCGGCGTGTTCCTCACGCTGGCCGCCGCCGGCATGTTCGCCGACGAGAAGTCCGACGTGTTCGCAGCGGCCTGCGCCGTCTCCGTACTCGCGGTGCTGCTGCTCCTGGCCGGGACCGGTCTCCGCATCGGCAAGTCACAAGGCGGGCAGGACACCGACACCACACCTTCCGACTGACCCGAGAAGGAGCCGGTCCATGACCGACAACACGCCAGAACGAACCGAACCGACGCCCGCGCCCCCGTATCCCTCCGCCCCGCCGCCCAGCCCTCCCCTGGACATCCTCGCGTCGCCGAACACCGCACCCTTACGCCGTCCCGGCAAGGGGACTCTGATAGCCGCGGCCGCCGTCGTGGTGCTCCTCGCCGGTGGTGGCCTCGCCTGGTGGACGCTGGCGGGCGACGGTGACCCGATCGACCATGTCGAGGTCTCGGGCGGCAAGCTCACCTCGGACGACGACGAGGACTGCGACGACACCGACGAGTTCACGTACAACGACTGCGACTCGTACAGCGAGTCGGACGACACGGTGTACGAGTTCGACTACAAGATCACCAACAAGGGGGACGAGCCCGCGAATTACTCCGTCATCGTCAACGCCTTCGACGAGGACGGCGACTTCGTCAGCCAGACCTACATCGGCTCGGTACACCTGGCGGCCGGCAAGACCGACTCCGACGAGAGCGAGTTCGACGAGTACGCCACCCTCGAGGACGGCCATGAGCTGTCCGACATCAAGTCCGTGAAGGTCGCGTGGGTGGAGCGTATGGCCCTGGCCAACTGATCCCGACGTGGCCGGTGTCCCCGCAACCGGCGCCTCAGGTGGGGAGATGCGTGGTTCTTCGCCGCCACGGTGGGGGTGGAGCCGTGGCGGGGGGACCGCCGGCCGGGCCGGGCGCGGCGGCGGTCGCCGTCCCGTCCGTCCGGCCGGCGGTCGTGGGCCTCACCGGTGTCAGGCTCCGCTCGGCGCGGTCGCGACCGAGGTGTAGCGGGCGGCGATCTCCGAGCCGTCCGCGGCGACCGCCGTGATCGTGTAGTGGCTGGTGGTGCCGCGCGGGGTGGCGGCGTCCGTGTACGCCCTGGTGGCGGCGGACAGGGGCTGCTGGGTCAGCCGCACCCACTCCTCCGTGACGCGGTCCCAGCGGTAGACGTGGAAGCCGGTGGCCGGGCAGGAGCCGGTGGTGCAGTTCCACGACAACTGTGCCTGGGCGGACGCGTCCACGGTGGCGGACAGGGCCCAGTCGTAGGTGAAGGGGAGGTTGTACGTCGGGCCGAGGTAGTACTCGTTGGTCTCGACGTGGGCGACGTCCGACGGGGAGCCCGTCAGGTAGATCGAGTTGCCGGAGGTGTCGACCGCGTCGACGTAGTAGATCCAGGACTGGTCGTCGGCGACCTGGACGTCGGCGTAGCCGGTGGTGCCGGGTGCGACCTCCGCGATCCGCTCGATGGTGGCGAACGGGTCGTCGGCGGGGGCGCGGTAGACCACGTACCGGGCGAGGTCGGCGGCGGGGCTCGCGTCCCAGCGCAGGACCGTGCCGTACTCCGTGGTCGTGTAGTCGAGGCCGGTGACGGCGGGCGGCGCGACGCGGTCGGCACGGGTGATGCTGCTCGGCTGCGACGGCTCGGACTCACGGCCCTGGGCGTCGACCGTGTGGACGCGGTACCAGTACGTCACGCCGAACTCGGCGGAGGTGTCGGTGCACGCGTACTGCGGCTTCGGGTCTTCGGGGTTGCCGGTGCGGCGGGGCTCGCAGGTGACCGGCTCCGGGACGGCGTTCTCGTCGAAGCGGTCCCAGCGGTAGACGCGGAACGTGGACGGGCCGGACGCGGGTGAGGTCCAGGCGACCTCGACGCCGCTGTCGTCGTCCGCGATCCGGGTGCCGTCCATGGCGGGCACCGCGAGCGGCCGGGCGAACTCCACCACCGGGGACGTGGTGCTGTTCCCGGCGGCGTCGGTCGCGGTGACGCGGTAGTAGGAGGTCTCTCCGTAGGGTGCCGTCTCGTCCCGGTAGCCGGGCGTGCGGACCGTGCCCAGTGCGGTGAACTCCCCGTCGGGGGCGGACGCCCGCTGGACGTCGTACGTGAGGCCCTCCTCCTCGGCGGTCCATGCCAGCGAGACGCCCAGCCAGTTGTCGTGGGTCGCGGTCGGCGCCGAGAGGGCCGGAGCGGTGCGGTCGGCGGTGGTGACGGTCGGCTCGGCGCCGCCCGTCGACTCGTTGCCGGCCAGGTCCACGGCCCGCACCTGGTAGGCGTACGCGGCTCCGGTGACCGGCAGGTCCTGGGTGAAGGACGTCTCGGTCAGCAGATTCGCGCCGCTCACCGGCAGGAAGTCGCCCCCTTCCGCGGCCCGCCGGTAGACGCGGTACCCGGCGAGGTCCATCTCCTCGTTCCGTGCCCAGGTCAGCGAGGCGCGGCCGGCGCTCTCGTCGTACGACGCGGCGACACCGGCGGGCGCGAGCGGCGCGACCTGGTCGTCCGCCGGGGAGGTGCGCGGGGTGTAGGCGAACTGGACGGCCGCGGGACCGGACCAGTTGACGTAGTCGACGCGGAGGCTGTGCTGCCCGGAGGGGATGGTGACGTCGACGGTCCGGGAGACCGTGGTCGAGGTGTTCCTCCAGAGGTCGATCTGGAGAGCACCGTCGAGGTAGACGCGCATGCCGTCCTGCCCGGAGGCGGTCAGGGCGAAGGGGCCGCCGGAGCCGAAGTCGCGGTTCAGCGACCAGCGCACCCCGAACCGGTTCGACGGCAGGCCGGACGCTGGAGCCCCCGCGCCCCAGTTCTCGGCGATCGCGTCGTCGCAGTCGGTCTTCGCCGGGGTGCCGGAGAAGGTGGTGTTGGCGAAGAACTGCCGCTCGAACGCCGGAGCGGCGCAGTCGGCGGCGGAGGCGGGCGCGGCGGCGACCGTCAGCAGGCCACCGGCGGTGGCGAGTACTACGGAGGCCGCGGCGGCGGCTGTGGTGCGTCTGGGTCGGTACATGGTTCCTCTCTCAGAGCGGTACAGCGATGACCGGGGTTCACGTTCAGGGATCCGTGGATCACGTGAACCCTTCGTGATCATGACTCGCGGAGAGACCCATTGGTTGTGCGGGGATTTCGAGGAACCTTCACACCGTCAGCAGGGCTTACAGCAAAGCCCGTTGTCCTACAGGGACCGGCCTGCCGTTGCATCGATCGGCGAACTCCCGCGTCCCGCAGGGCGGGTGTCACCCTGAGGGCTGCGCATCCGGACATGCCCGAGCGTCCGGCGCGGCGGGCTCGGCAAGGCGCTGCGGCGCGGTGGCCGCTCGCCGTCCGGCGAGACGACAGCCGAGGCAGTCCTGATGGCCGCTTCGCGCCGCGCGGTCCCGGACGCGCCAGTCCCATTGGTCTGCGGGGCGCGGCCCACTCGGCTTCCCCCATCCGGCCAGGTGCAGCATCCAGGTGACCGGCAGCGCCCCCAGCACGACCGCGGCGCCCACCACCGCGAGGAGGGCCGAGCCTGCGACCACGGCGGTTCCGGACAGGGCGAAGCCGGCCAGGGCGGTCGCCGAGCCCGTCCAGCCGGCGACGGTGTGACCCATGTCTACTTCCTCATGCACGAACATGGATGTCTCCCCTTCGATGGGTGGAACACCGAGATGACTGTCCGTGGTCGAGTCGGACAGTTATCTCGCGAACTAAGATACTTAGATGCTAAGGGAATATCGTGGAACGAGGCAAGAACCGCCCCGCGGCCGACGCCGACCAGGCCTTGCACGCCATGGACCGGATGATCGCGACCGCGCAGTTCGGGCAGCAGGACATCGCGCGAAGCCTCGGCCTCAACGTCACTGACGCCACATGCCTCGGCTTCCTCATCGAGGCATCGCTGGCCGGCCAGTCGCTCGTGGCGGGAGATCTGGCCGAGCGGGCACGGCTGACCACGGGCGCGGTCACCGGCGTGATCAACCGCCTGGAAAGGGCGGGCTATGTGCGCCGCGAGCCCGACCCCCAGGACCGCCGCCGCGTGCACGTCGCCATGGACGACAGCGCACAGCAGCGCCTGATCGAGGTGTACGCCCCTCTCTACGGACGTCTGACCGCACTGTTCGCCGACTACGAGGCCGATGAACTCGCCGTGCTGACGGACTGGTTCACCCGGGCCCGGAGCCTGTTCCTGGAAGCTCTGGAGGAGATGCGCCAGGGAGTCGGCTCGCCCCGCACGACCGCGCAGGCGGCGGGCGACGGGGATGCTGATGACGGTGACCGACGCCTCTGACGGACAGCAGCCCGAGGGGGGACGTCGAACGCCTTCCACATGGCCGGAACGCTCGTGCCCGCAACCGAATGTCGCCGCCGGGTTCGGCGTGCCACCTCGATGGTGATCGCCCGAGGTCCTCCGTTTCCGAACCGGTCGCCTGGGGACTCGGATGCTCGACAAGGCGCGGCCTCGCCGAGCGCCCGGGCCACGTATCGACACCGGTCCGGTCCTCGCGGGCCGGGACGGAGCCGACCCAAGGGCGGGCCATGACGACGATCGGCGTCGAAGAGGAATACATGCTGGTCCATCCGGTCACCGGCGTGCCCGTGCCCTACGCGGAGAAGGTGCGCAAGGCCGCCGGCCTGGAGCGTCTCACCGGCGGCCGGGAAGTACAGGGCGAGCTGCTGCAGTCGCAGGTCGAGGTCGCCACCCCGGTGTGCCACAGCCTGGACGAGGTCGGAGGACACCTGCTGCGCCTGCGGCACGCCCTGGCTTCGGCAGCCGAGACGCACGGCTGCCGTATCGCGGCCGCCGGGACGCCCGCGCTGCGCGACACACTGCACGCCGTGCCCGTCACCGACCACGCGCGCTACCGGGCCATGGCCGCTCGGGCGCCCCAACTCGTGGCGGAGCAACTGGTGAACGGCATGCATGTCCATGTCGCCGTGCCGAGTCGCGACGCGGGCGTGCAGGTGCTCAACAGACTGCGGCTGTGGCTGCCGACTCTGACGGCCATGGCGGCGAACTCCCCGCTGTGGGACGGCCGTGACACCGGTTTCGCCAGCTGGCGCACCGTCGTGTTCAGCCGCTGGACCGTGGCGGGCCTGCCCCCGGTCTTCGAGGACATCGACGACTACGACCAGCGGGCACAGCACCTCGTGGACTGCGGGCTCGTGGCCGACAAGGGCCAGCTCTACTGGCTGGCGCGGCTCTCGGAGCGGTACCCCACCGTCGAGGTGCGCTGTACCGATGTTCAGCTGCTCGCCGACGACGCGGTCATGCTCGCCGGTGTCGTGCGGGCGCTGGTGCAGACCGCTCTCGCCGAGGCCTCCGCAGGTGCTCCCGTGCCGGACTGCGCTCCTGAGCTGCTGCAGGCGTCCCTGTGGCATGCTGCCCGCTATGGCCTCAGTGGCAGCCTGATGGATCCCGGCGGCGCGGCTCGCCGAGCGGGCGATGTGCTCTGGGAGCTTTTCCGGCACACGGCTGCGGCGCTGGAGGAGTCCGGCGACACACGTGAGGTGAGCGCACTGGTCCATCGTCTTCTTCGCCGGGGCACCGGTGCGGACCGCCAGCGTGCCGCCTTCGCCGCGGGGGGTCCTCTCGCGGCCGTCGATCTCGTAGTCCGCGAGAGCAGCCCCTGACGCACGATGACGAGGGGTCTGTGGCGTGCGGCGGCCGGGTCCGGCAGGCGCGCCGGTCGCCCGTCGGTGGCGGGAGCGCTCCTGCGTCAGTCCCGGCGCCGGGGACTGTGCGGCCGTGACGTGCGAGTGCCCTTCCCGATCGGCGAGGGCCCTCGGGGTGTCAGGAGCCGGGCGCGGGTGAGGGGATGCCTACGCCGGCCACGCCGCTTCCCCTTCCGCCGGTTGAACAGTCACAGGGGTCGGCGGAGCGGTGAGATGGCCGAGGACGTTGGTGAGCTGGAGCAGTCGTTCCAGGTGAGCGGGCCGATTGTCCAGGTGCAGTGTGGCGCCGAGGGCACTGGTGCGGCGGTGGATCATCAGCAGGGTCGTCAGTCCCGAGGAGTCGATGTACGCCAGATCGTGAAAGTCGAGTCGGACGTCTCCGGGCGGCGTACGGCCCGCCGTGAGTAGTTCGCTGGCCTTGTCGAGCAGGTCGTCGCTGGTGTCGTGGTCGAGTTCGCCGCCGATCGTGATGGTCAGCACTGCGGGCTCGCGGCGGACGTTCAGGGTGAATTCGACGGGTGGCAGGTGGGTCATGCGCTCGTGCGGGTGTCGGGGGCAGGGCGGGCGGTGTGCTCGGTCACGGCGGTGGCCGCGCGCTCGAGCAGCTTCTGGGTGCGGGGGAAGTCGTGCAGTTGGTCGGCCAGGGTGTCGAGGCCGGCCAGCAGCGAGTGGGCGGGGACGCCTCGGGCTGTGAGGATGTCTGCGGTCCAGGTCATGAAGGCGGTGAGGACTTCGGGGTCGGCGACGTAGAGCGCGGTGGTCAGGAAGTCGATGATGTGGGCGATGTCCTCGGCGGTGCGGTCCCGCTGGGCGACGGTGTAGACGCTCATGGCCGGGAGACGGTGTTCCAGGTCGGCGAGAGTCCGTTTGACGAGCCGGGGCCGCGATTGGACGACCATGGTGTATTCCTGGTCGGCCAGATGCGGCAGGTCGTCCACGGCGTGCCGGACCGCCGGGGCGTCCGGCCGCGGGATGCCCGTTTCCAGCACGTCGGCTGCGGCCCGTGCGTCGGCCGCCCACCGGTCGGCGCCCAGAGCCCTCGCGTAACGGCCCCCAGGACCGAAGGCACGGCCGCCGGCCAGCACGGGGACACCGATGGCCTGGCTCGCCGTGACGGCCGCGTGCGCGGCGGGCAGATGGGTGGTGATCGATCCGGACAGCAGCACGGCGTCGGGGTTGGTCAGATGCAGGTGGGCGATCAGGTGCGGGGTGGGTGTCCGGGCCCCCAGGTAGTCCACCCGCCAGCCGCGGAGGGTGAGGACCTCGGCGACCAGGCGGGCGGGCAGCGCGTGCCATTCCCCGTCCACGCAGCTCACCGTCACCCGGCCGCGATCGGCCGCGGCCCGGCTGCTGCCGGAGTGGTGGGTGAGAGTGGCGATGACCCGCTCGTTGATCGCGGTGGCGGCATGCTCCTGGGCGACGCTGAGACGGTCGGCCGCCCACTCGGCGCCGACCTTCTCCTGAACCGGTGCGATGACCTCGAGCAGGATCGCTTCCTCACTCACCCCCTGGGCCAGTGCGGCGTGGACGACCGCGGCAGCCCCGCGCTCGTCGCCGTCAGCCACGGCCAGCCACAGTTGCTGCACCGCGCGGGTGGTCGCGGTGGGCTCACTCATTCGCCGCTCCCGCGCGCAGGTCCGCTGACTGCCTGCCCGTCGGGGACGGCGTGCGCGTCGGATTTCGGGACTGTGATGGCTATGACGGCCATGTCGTCGTGGCGGCCGCTGCCCAGCCACTGGGCTGCCAGCATCTGCACCCGCTCGACCACGGCCTCCGCCGGGATGGCCGCGCACTCGGCGAGCACCTGCTTCAGGCGGTCCTCGCCGAAGAGCTCATCGCCCAGCGGGCCGCCGCGCGCTTCGGTGATCCCGTCGGTGTACAGCAGGCAGGATTCCCCCGGGTCGAGGACTGTCGTCGCGGTGTGCGCTGTGACGGTCGGCAGGGCACCGACCAGTGTGCCGCGGGTGTCTGCTTCCTCCACGGTGCCGTCGGTGCGCACGATGAGGGGTGGCATGTGCCCGGCGCTGGTCAGCCGCAGCTGCGTCCGGCCGCCGTGGCGGCGCACGGAAGCCAGGGCGAGTGTGGCGAAACGTGCGTGATGAGAGGTCAGCAGGGCGCTGTTGAGCAGGTTGAGGATGCGCTCGTGGTCTTCGGCCAGGGGCAGCAGGGCGTGCAGGGTGTTGCGGATCTTGCCGGTCAGGACCGCCGCTTCGAGGCCCTTGCCCGCCACATCGCCCAGAACGGCGAGCGTCTCCTCGGAGGGGCCTGCACCGGGGTGGATGTCGTAGAAGTCGCCGCCGACGTGTTCGTGGTCCTTGGAGGCCCGGTAGCTGCCGGCGTACTCGACGCCATGCACCGTGTGCAGCCTGGGCGGCAAGAGGTCTCGCATCAGTGTGGCGGTGATCGCGGCCTGCTCGGTGTACAGGCGAGCGGCGGACAGGGCCGCGCCGGCTCGCGCGGCGAACAGGCGGGCGAAGAGCTCCTCGCCCTCGGTGAATGCCTGCTCGGTACTGGAACGCAGGAGGATGAGTGCCCCGGCCGGGACGCCGTGGCCGGGCAGCGGAGCGACGATGACGGACCCGACAGGTCCTGCGAAACCGTCCGGGATCGCCCAGTCGGGGATGTCGGCGGAGTTGATCCAGCGGGCCGGCACCGGAGGAAAGCCCTGCAACGCCTCCCTCAGCCCTGGCACACCGGTCACGTCGATCTGACGGGTGCTCTGCACGACGGAGCCGCCCCGGCACGCGTAGGTGAGTGAGCAGCGCCGCCCCTGGGGCGGCGCGACGAGGACGGCGGCCTCGGCGAGATGCTCCGCGGCCATCGAAGCGGTCACCTCCAGGCAACGCGGCACATTCAGCGTGGACAGCAGCGTGCTGGACGCCTCGGCAAGGACCTCAGAGCGTTTTCGCGCTTCCGTGAGCGCGTTCTCGGCCAGGCGGCGGGCGGTCTCGTCAACCAGCCACCACACGACCTGGCCCTCGGCGTCGAGAGTGGGGTGCGCCTCGAAGAAGCGGTCGTCGATGGCTCCGTGCGGGGCTTCGGCCGTCGCGACCGGACCGGCACTGCCGATGATCTGCTGGTGGGCCTCACCGAGCCAGGCCGGTACCTGCTCGTGGAACCGGGCGCCGCTCGCGGCATTCGGCAGTATCAGCCGGGCGGCGTCGTTGAGGTGTACGAAGCGGCCGTGCCGGTCGGCGACCAGGACGGGCCAGGGGGCCTCAGTCCGCGTGGCGTCGACCGGATGGCCCGCCTCGGGCTGCGGGGCGGAACAGCTGCGGGGAGCAGTCACCAATGGAGGTACGCACGGTGCGCACCTCACCACCTTCCTGCCATGAGGAAACAGTTGTCTTTCGGCAACCGTCCCGCATGGCCCCCGCCGTTGCAAGCCCCCTTGAAAACACGCACGTAAACGTCACAAACAGCTCGTCGACAGGACGGGCGACGGGCGCGAGAATCCACGCATATCCGTATCTTTCGCCTCTGCCGCAAGAACCTTGTCACCTGGCTCGGCGACAAATCACCCACGCGTTCTCGTCAGCGCGGCGGCGAAGTCGGAGCAGCCGTCACGAAGCTCTGCCGACTCGTGCCGAACGGCTTCACACGGACGGCGGCGCACGCCGTGAGGTCCGGGACACGCAGAGCGAGTTGCACACGGGACAGCCCGTCTCAGTCGAGGCAGAACTCGTTGCCCTCGATGTCCTGCATCACGATGCACGACTCGTTCTCGCCGTCAGCACGCAGTGTTCGTACGTGTACCGCGCCGAGTGCGACCAGCCGCGCGCATTCGGCCTCCAGCGTGGAGAGGCGCTCCTCACCCACGAGTCCGGTGCCGGCCCGTACGTCGAGATGCACCCGGTTCTTCACGACCTTCCCCTCGGGAACGCGCTGGAAGAGCAGCCGCGGTCCGACACCCGAGGGATCACTGCACGCGAAATAGACGACCTGATCCTCGGGCGGCAGCGAGCGGTGGGAGTCCTCCCAGGTGGCGAACCCCTCCGGGACGGGCGGTACGACGTATCCCAGCACCTCGCACCAGAAGCCGGCGAGACGCGCGGGTTCCGCGCAGTCGAAGGTCACTTGGAACTGCTTGATCGAAGACATCGGCGCACCTTAGCAGGGGACTTCGTCGGCCATCTCCTGGCGTGGACCGGCATGTTGGGGGAGGTCGGCGCCCGTCTGACGGCCGGCCGATTCGGTGGAGGGTGACGCCGTGGTCGACGAGTGCCTCCGGCAGGCGGGCCAGGGCGGGCAGTTGCTCGATGTGGTGGACGCCGGGCGGCAGGGAGCCGGTGAGCAGTTCCCGGGTGGCGTGGGCGGCGACGAGGCCGGTGACGCGGCTCTGGGCCCGCCCGGTGAGCGCGTATGCCGCACGGTGCGCGCCGCGGTGTGCGTCGGCGCGCACGGCGAAGCGGTCGCTGCCGAGGCGGATCCGGCGGAAGGTGGTCGTCAGGGTCGCCGTACGACGGAGTGACGAGCGACCGGGCACAGGGCGAACAGGCTGGTGGTGAGCAGCCGGGAGTCCAGGCACAGGCGGGTGGTCACCTGGCCGACGCCGAGGGTGCTGGGCAGGGTGTGCTGGTCGGAGAACGGGAACGGGTGCGTGGTGTGGGAACTCCTCGACACCGTCGTCGCCGGCGACCTCGATCCGGTCGCCGCCCTCGACCGGCCCTGGGCTCGCGAGATCCTTGACGAGCCCGACCCTGCCGCGCAGCTCGTCCTGCAGGCCGCGGGCGCCCGACGGATCCTGGATCGCGCCGCGCCGGTCCTCGAGGTCGTCCGGGGAGCGGCCGGCGCCGACCCGGAGATCGCCGAGCTGTGGCGCACCAACGTCGCCCAGCGGCACGCCGTGCAGCTCCGCTTCGCCCAGGCCCTGTCGGCGAAGGCGGGCGGAAGCCTTCGGGGCGGCCATGACAGCGCCTCGGCGGCGGACGTCGCCCTGACCGTCCTCGGCCCGGAGACGTACGGCCTGCTCGTCACCCAGCGCGGCTGGACCCCGTCCCGCTGGGAGCGGTGGGCCGCCTACTCCCTCGCACGCCGGCTTCTCCCCCGACCTGCCGGTGGGCCCGGGAATCGTCTGCCGCGTGGGGTGGCGTTCGAACCAGGCCACCTCAGCGGTGTGGCTGTAAAGCGCCAGGTGAGAGGCGCGCGGGCAGGGCCAGCCCGCAGGAGAGCGGTACTGCCGACGGGCCCGTTCACGGCCGGGAACCCGGAACGCAACTGCCTACGGGTCGCCCGGGCGAAGCATCAGGGCGGTGTGAGCACGTCGAGCTGCGCGGCGATATCGGGGTGGCGGACGGCCAGGTGGGGGCGGGTGGCGGCCAGCGGCGCGATGAGGGCGGCGGGGTCGTCGTCGGCGAGGGCCGCGTGGAGCTCGCCGAGCGGGAGGCGGGCGGCGGGTGGAAGGTCGGTGAGCGCGGTGATCCGGCCGGCGAGGCGGCGCAGGTCGGCGGCGTTGCTGCGGGCCCAGGCGGCGGTGGTGCGGTCTGCGGCCCGGGCCTGGCGGGTGGCCTGGACGCGCTGTTCGCCGGTCGTTCCGGCCTCGCCGGGGCGGCCGCGCAGGTAGCGGCGCTCTGCGGCCTGGCGGCTGGCGACCCCGAGGGGGTGGGCGAGGTCGGCCCAGCTGGCGCCCGCGGCACGGGCTGTTTCGATCAGGGCCGTCTCCCATCCGGCGAGTTGCTCACGGATCTGCCGCAGCAGCAGCAGCGAGGCCAGGGCCTGATCCGTGGCCGGAGCGGCAGCGGGCTTGTCGGGAGCCGTGCGCAGGGCGGCGCGAAGGGCGTCGTCCATGGCGTGCAGGGCCGTGGTGGTGGCGAGGAACGACGCCGGGCTCGGAGCGGTCGCACTGGCCGTGAACGGCTGATCGGCCGAGGTCACGGGCACCTCCTTCCTGTTGTCATCCAGTGGACGACACCGTGTTTGTCATCCATTGGATGACATGCTACAACGGTGGCAGTGAGGCGCATTGGCAGCAACTGCCTGAACCTGCTGGAGGTGTTTTCACGATGTTGATGCGCACTGACCCCTTCCGTGAGCTGGACCGGCTGGCACAGCAGCTGATCGGACCGGGCACCTGGTCGAGGCCGTCGCCCATGCCGATGGACGCCCACCGCGAGGGCGACGCGTACGTCGTGGCCTTCGACCTGCCCGGTGTCACCCCGGACGCCATCGACGTCGACGTCGAACGCAACATGCTGACGGTCAGGGCCGAGCGCCGGCCGGTGATGAAGGCCGACGACGTGCAGATGGAACTGTCCGAGCGGCCGATGGGCGTCTTCTCCCGCCAGATCGTGCTCGCCGACACCCTCGACACCGAGCACATCGACGCCGACTACGACGCGGGCGTGCTCACCCTGCGCATTCCGATCGCCGAACGTGCGAAGCCCCGCAAGATCTCCGTCGGCGTCGGACCCGGCCGCAGGGAGATCTCCGGCTGACACGGGCCGGACGGTGCGGAGGACGGACGCCCGAGCTCTCCCCTCCCCCGCCCTCCGCACCCCCTGCGGGCAGTTCGAAGAAGGGGTGGCGGCCGAGATGACTTGGCGACGCGAAGCGTTCCACGATCCCGTGAAGCGACGCGGCCGGTGAGGCACCGTGATCGAGCGGCACCGCGCGGCAGACCGTGACCGGGGACGTCATCGCCGTTTCGTCCGCACTCGCCGACACCCGCGGCGACGACCGGCCGGTCGGATCCTGCTCCGGCTCCCCCGGCTACGGCCTGCGCTTCGCCCGCCGTCGGTCCGCCTGCCCCGTACCTCGGTACCACCCGACGGCAGCACCATCCCGACCCTGGCTCCATGAAAGGCATGCACCACAATGATCACCGATGTGCGCGCACCGCTCGAGCACCCGCAGTTCTACGGGACGGCGTACGAGCAGATGCTGGAGAAGGTCCGCTACGACGGCGCCTACCCCACCCGCGAGAAGGCCGACCAGGCCGTCCGCCTGGTCCTTTCGGGGCTGGGACGCCAGCTGACCGGCGACGAACGCGTCGACCTGGCCGCCCGGCTGCCCCTGGAGGCCGCACGCCTGCTGACCGCACAGATTCCCGACCCCCGGCCGCTCACCGGCTGGGCCTTCGTCAAGGACCTCGCCGCCCGCGCCGACACCTCCCTGGCCACCACCCGCTGGGACACCGGCTCCGTCTTCGGGGCCGTCGCCGCCTGCGCAGGCCCCGACCTGATCACCCGCATCCTCCACCAGCTCCCCTCCGGCTATGCCCTGCTGTTCGGCCGCGCCGAACTCAACCCCACCGCCTGAACGGGCCGTGACCTCCCGACGCCGACGGGGCTGGAGGCGGTGGCCCCGGCAGAGTCGTCGAGACTCAACGGACTCGCGCCGCCACCGCCCCGCTGCCGGGGTCGGCACCGCTACGGGCCCGGTCGGCTTCCGCCAGCCGGGTCCGTACCCGCCATGGCAGGCCAAGTGGCCCGCACAGGCGGCGGGTTGGACACCGCAGCGCCGGGTAGCCGGGAAAGTCATCAGCCCGCCCCACATGAGGGAGGACCTCCGTGTCGCGTCACGATCCGGGGCAGGCCGGCCCGCCGTCGATCTTCCGCCGTACCACCGACGGCATCGCCGTCGTCGCCCTCCTCGGCGAGATCGACTACAGCAGCCGAGACCAGCTCCGCGAACACCTCCTTCCGCCGCACAAGGCGGAAAGGCCGCGAACCGTCGTCGACTTCGCCAAGGCCACCTTCATCGACTCCGCAACCATCAACGCGCTCCTCGCAGCCCACCAGGCAGCCGACCGCGCACACGGATGGCTCAGGCTCGCAGGCCTGCAGCCGCCTGCCCGCCGTGTCGTGGAGATCACCGGCCTGGACACGCTCATTCCCTGCTACCCGGACCTTGACCAGGCACTACGCGCTTGAACGCTCAAGCCGCCGTGCCCGGCGACACCCCCTCGGCGGTCCAACCCCCCACCGAACTAAGGAGGATCTGAAAGTGAGCGAGGAACGTGGGGCCCAGAGACGCGCGACAGACCGGATCGTGGAGCTCCAGGCGGAGGTTGAGCAGCTCAAGGAGGCCGTCGTCTCGCACGCCGTGGTCGACCAGGCCATCGGGATGATGGTCGCACTCGGACGCGTAACCCCCGATCAGGGCTGGACCGTGCTCCGCGAGGTGTCCCAGCACACCAACGTCAAACTCCGCACCGTCGCCGAACTCGTACTGCAGTGGGGCCGCAGCGGAAATCTTCCGTCCAGCATCGGCGCCGAACTCGAGGGCGCCCTGGACCGCCACAGCCCCTCCCAGATCCCCGGCGCGGACACCGCATAGCTCGCCACCCACCCCCGAACCGGCATCGGCATCGGCATCGGCATCGGCATCGGCAGGGAGCCTCACGCCGGCATCGGGGGCAGATCCTCCCGATCGACTCCTACCCTCGAGGACTACAGCCTTGCCGAGGTCACGAGTTTCCTCACCCCAGGGACCTGGGGAGACGCTCCGGGAAGAAGCGACCCGATCTGCTCTTCAGGCGCGACACGTCTCGTGCCGCGCCTGAAGAGCATGCTCCGGTGCCGCTAGAGCCACTCTCACTGACGGCCCCCAGCAGTGACACTCACGTCACTGCGCTGTTCAGCGGGTCTTCTTCAGAGTGATCTTGCCGGCCTTCTTCGTGATCAGAGAGCCGCCCGTGCTCATGGAGACGTACAGGCTGTACCGCCCTGCCGGGACCTTCGAGACGTCGAGGCCCTCGTCCCCGGTGGTGAAGTATCCGGCGTCGTAGATGCCGAAGTCGTCCTCCGGCACGAGAGGCCGCACGCGTGCGGGGTCCTTCTTCGCCCCCAGCAGGAACGAGTACGACGAGGACCTGTCCTGGAGGACGAGGTAGTAGGCGGCGTGCGACTCCCGCTCGGCGTTGCGGCCCGGCAGGAAGAAGACACCCTCCGCGTGGAGCTTGCGGCCGGCCGCCTCGGCCTTCACCAGGGAGTAGCGCGCGCCCGGGGAGTCGGCTCCGACGATGTTCCTCTTGATGACCTTGAGGCCCGCCCTGCCGCCGCGGAAGATGACCTCCGAGTCGCCGAAGGGCAGACGCCGGTCGATCACTTTGTCCGAGGTCAGCCGGGTGCGTCGCTCGATCCCCTCGGCCTCGCTGGCCACACTCACCGACACGTCGAAGGTGCCGCGGGGCAGGGAGGTGAAGTCCAGGCCGCCGTCCGTCGCGAATTCACCGTCGGCGTACTCGCAGAAGTACTCGTCGTAGTACTCGCGGTAGAGCTTCTTGCCCGGCCTGTTGTCGAGGGGGTAGTCGAAGCTGCGGCCCTTCTCCTCCAGAATGATCCGCTTTGTCTCCGCGGTCGGCCCCTCGGGCGAGACGCCGGGCAGGAAGGCGTGGCCCTTGAGGTGCAGCTTGCCGTCGATACGCACGGCGCCGGCGAGGGCGGCCGCGACGGTGTCCCGCTGCCGGAGCTCGGCCAGGTACGCGGAGGCCTTCTCCGGGTCCTCGGCGCCCGCACCGATCCGGACCTCGCCGAAGCTCGGCGTGAGGCCCTCCGACAGCGCGTGGACGAGGCTCCACACCGACGGCAGCGCCTGGCGGGTCACCTGGTAGTGCTCCTGGACGGTGGGCGAGTCCAGGAAGAGGAAGTTGAAGTTCTCGTAGGCGCGCAGTCCGGGGAGGTAGTGCTTCACCTCCTGCTCGTACTGATAGTCGTTCGGGGAGGAGATGACGTAGATGTTCCGGTTGAAGTCCACCTCCTTTTCGATGAGGTCCTTCATCACGGAGTCCATGACGGCGACGTTCTCGTCCGACTGGCCTTCACCGAGGACGGCGTCACCGAGCTGGCCGTGACCCTTGGAATAGCTGCCCAGGAAATACTGCGGCGTCGACGACACAATGTTCTTGTAGTCGTACTTCAGCCCGTAATAGAGCGCGGCGGCACCACCCTTGGAGGTACCGAGCAGGGTGACCTCGTCCCGGGTCACGCCCAAGCGCTGCATGTAATCCTGTATGAGGTCCTGAATGGAGTCCGAAACACTGAAATCCATGTTCCGGGCGACGTAGTAAGAGGCGCCTTCGTCGAAATGGTCGCGAATCCTCAGCACATTGCACAGAACGCCGTCGAGTGCCGCGCCGAAACCGTACTTGCTGTCCACCGAGGAGAACACGACCAGCAAGTGCCGGTGGTCACCGTGCGCAGGGCGGAACTGGAACTGGACGGGCCATTTCCCGTACACCTCCACATGCTCCTTGGCGACACGTGACCTTTCCGTGACGTAATTCGGAGACAGCGCGGGGAGCGTGGTGTTCATCGAGAGACAGACCTTCGGGGCCGGGGGTAGTGCGGGGGGTGGCTCCGCAGTATACGTATGGTTAAAGGCTTGACAATAGAGGGTATGGCACACGTCAAGTCGCGACCGCGCACGTGGCTCCGGTCCGGCGCTGCACCACGTCGAAACTTTCGACCTTCCGGAGCAGATGCGGTGATGGTTGCGTGTGGAAATTAGAAACTTCGGCGCAACAATTCCACGGCACGGAGGCGCTCTTGGCGTCCGCCGTCCACGACCCCGTTACGGCTGGGGACAGTTGCCACCGCGTTCCGACGCCAGGCCACCCCTGGCACCTTCGGGGCCTCCTTCGAGGGTCTCGCCACCGTTGAAAACCGGACCAACCACCCCATGGATGCACATGGTTACGCCGAGTGCGGGGACATCTCGCGCAGGGCCAGGGGCACTCAGGGCCAAGTCGCGTCTGGCCACCACGGCCGGCGGGGACGACAGCCAGGCGCGGAAGCAGCTCCGGCCGGCACCGAGCGCCACGCACGCTGACGCAAAGCATCCGCCGATGAGCGGGGAGTACCGTCGTCGCCCGGCGGGCGGAATGGTCTCGACCAGAGCACGCCACCGACCAACCTGTCGGTGGTCCCGCCACGGCCGCCTCACGGCCATCGAGACGCGGAAGCAGAGGCGCCGTCCGCCCCTACGCCGCCTCGCCCTCGCGCCCCACCGGATCGCTAATCGCGGTCGACGAGCGACGTATCGCACTCGGAGTCGGGCACAAACAGGCTCAGTCGATAGGTGGTTGGCTGTACCAGTCGCCCACAGAGAGTGTCGATTCGGGTCAGAGACCAGTCGACCGGCTTGTCCGAGGACCGCAGACGGCGAATGTGAGCATGCCAATCCTGCTCGTCCTGGGTCTCGTACAGCACCTCCCAATGGCCGGAGCCATGAATGGCAGGAACGGTGGCCCGCTGACTGCTGTCCGTCTGCTGACGCTTCCTCTTCCGCTGTCCTGGCACCGGCCAAGCATCACCGGCCCTGTGGGCGCTCGGCAAGGCCATTGTGTGGGGCTGGGCGCTTCGCGTCGCATGGTCGGGTAGCCGGGACGAGGGGGCGTCGCTCTTTTACTCGAGGCGCGTGGTGCGCGGGTCGTCGAGCGGATCGTGCAGCGCCGGGGCGTCTCGGACGGCGGGGTCCGGAAGATGGGCCTGCCCCACTCGTCGCGGACTCTGCTCAGCCATGGAAAAATCCACGAGGTGGCGCGGGCCTCGGACCAGGTCGACGCCGACGCGGTGATCTTCGTTGCCACGTTGACCGATCGCCAACAGCGCACCCTGACGGACATGCTCGGCCACCCCGCCGTGGGTCTCGCCGACATCCTCGGCGCCGGGTGACCGCTCCTCGACGTCGTTGCCGGGCGGCGGGCATCAGGACCGGAGCCCACGCGGCCGTCGTCACCAACGGCGTTGGCCCCTGTGAAAGCACCGTTGCCAAACCGCAGCTCACACCCCGTACAGCCCAGGCCTTAGCATGTCGCCCGTTGAGTGACGGGCGGTCCTGCGTATCACGCGGTCGTGCCTCGTGTGCGGTCGGGCTTCATGTGCGACGTTGCCGCCCGTCCGGCTGCGTGCCGGCAGCCGTGTCTACGGGGGGAGAACGCCGATGTTCGGAATCATCAGGCCGTGCAGTCATCGCCTGGGCGAGGGCATGCGTACCGAGTGGATGGCGCACCTGTGCGGGCTGTGCCTGGCGCTGCGCGGCGAGTACGGGCAGTTCGCGCGGGTGGCCACCAACTACGACGGCCTGATCGTCTCGGTGCTGACCGAGGCGCAGTCGGAGCGTACCGGCGACTGGCGGCGAGGCGCCGGACCGTGTCCGCTGCGCGGTATGCGGTCGGCGGACGTGGCGCAGGGTGAGGGTGCCCGGCTGGCGGCGACGGTGTCGCTGGTGCTGGCCGCGGCGAAGATACGCGACCACGTCGCCGACGGCGACGGCCTGTTGGGCCGCCGCCCGGTGACGCTGGCGGCGCGCCGGATCGCCCACGGCTGGGACCGCGCGGGTGCGGCGGGCGGCGAGCGGCTCGGCTTCGACACCGCGATACTGCTCGGCGCGGTCGAACGGCAGTCGGACATCGAACGGCTCACCGGCCCCGGCGACTCGCTTCTGACGGTCACGGAGCCTACGGAGACGGCGACCGCCGCCGCCTTCGCGCACACCGCGGTGCTCGCCGACCGTCCGGGGAACGCCGAGCCGCTGGCGGAGGCCGGCCGGCTGTTCGGGCGGCTGGCGCATCTGCTCGACGCGGTGGAGGACCTGGACGCGGACCAGGCGACCGGCGCGTGGAACCCGATCGCGGTGACCGGCGCCACCCGCACCGAAGTGCGCCGGCTCTGCGACGACGCGGTCCGTGGGATCCGACTCGCCCTGTCCGACGCCCAGTTCGTCGACGGGCGGCTGGCGCAGGCGCTGCTGGGCGGCGAGCTGGAGCGTGCTGTCGACCGCGTCTTCGACCCGCGGCATCGTCACCACCAGCACCGTCACCAGGCTCGGGGCCCTCGCGTGCTTCCGTGGCTGGGACGCCGTACCGCGACGGAACCGCTGTCGGGGGCGGGTACGGGGACGGAATGCGGGGTCGGAGCGCTTGCGGGCGTGGCCCCGGAGGGCGCGACGGCGTCGGGCCGGCCCTCGGAGGGACGGTGTCGGCGGTGTGAGCAGTGGCGCCAGCTGTGCCGTCATTGCGGGTTGTGCTTCAACTGCTGCAGCTGCAACGACGACGCCGGCGACGACGGCGGCGAGGCCTGGCAGTTCGGCGAAGGCAACGGCGGCGGCGACTCTCGCCAGGGCGGTTCGGGCAGGGACAATTCCGGCGGCGACGGCTGGTTCGGCGGCGGGGGCGGGGGCAACTCGGGCGGCGGTTTCGGTGGTTCCGGCGGGGGCGGCCGGGGGTCGGGGGGCTCCGGTGGTGGCTCGGGGGACGGCTGCTGCGGTGGCGGGGGTTGCTGCAACCCGTGCAAGTGCTGCTGCGATTGCTGCGACTGAGCGACGGAGCAGCCGCGAGTGCCCCGGCCCCGGAAGGGAACCGGGGCCGGGGCACTCTCCACCACGTGGCATCGGAGTGCAGCGACGTGGCCCTCGCCGA
Organism: Streptomyces sp. NPDC048600; assembly: GCF_055587025.1. NCBI lineage: Bacteria > Bacillati > Actinomycetota > Actinomycetes > Kitasatosporales > Streptomycetaceae > Streptomyces > Streptomyces sp. NPDC048600. Next base: position 78,420 of record NZ_JBVJGZ010000018.1, read on the forward strand.
ATCCGGTCTCCAGCGGATCGGCCTTGAGGGGCAGTAGGCCGGCGCTCAGGGACGCCCGTACCGCTTGCAGAGGTAGTACGTGGGAGGGTATTCGCCGTCATCGAGGCAGATGCGGACAACTGCTGCGCCACCAGGGACGTCCGCTTCGACCGGGACGGAGAAGCTCGAGCTGGTCCCGCACACGCTGGCGCTGTAGCCCCGGCCAAGTTCGACGTTGGCACTGTCGAGGGTGAACACCGAGGTGCCCCGGCAGTTGAAGCCGTCCACGGACTTCTGTTCGCCCGTGACGGTGACCGAACGGTTGTACCAGGTGATGGTGCCCCTGGTGTAGGTGTTCCCGACGGTGACGTCGAACGGGCTTGTCGGGTAGGCGGTTGCCTGGGCGGACGCGACGGGCGCGCCTGGCACGCATCCACCACCTTCTCGGCGCTCATGAAGCGGCGGTGCAACTGGCCGAGAGAGCACTGCGGATCGACGAGACAGCGTACGGACCGGACGATCCGTACGTGAGCTTCGACTTGATAGCACTGGCGAGCGTCCACCTCGACCTGGACGACCACGCCGTGGCCGTGCCGCTGATCTCGCGTGCGCTACGGATCCGGGAGACCAGTTACCCACCGGACCACCTGTAGCACCCGGCTGGGAACGACACACCCCAAAACCGAGGATGCCATCGCCCTGGCCGACCACCTGCAGAAGGGCGGCAACCGCCGCGGGCGCAGCGAGGTCTTCGCGCTCGGCGAGGCCTAGCGGCCTTCTCCGCCACGCCGCACGAGGCCGGTTCGCGGTCGTACGGCACGGCCGCAGGCGGCGGGCCTCGCCGGATTCGGCCCGCCCACGTCGCTGCAGGGCCGCGGCAGCGACGTCCTCCGACTGGCACCGCGACCAGCCGGAGTACCGCAGACCGCATCGGCGTCTCCTCAGGGCACCAGGCCTCCACCAGGCCCGGAGCCCTTCACTCCGGCGTCCTGGCCGGGCGCCGGGCCGTTCTCCGCCGAGTTGTCCGTGCCGCTCGAACCTTCGCCGGCCGTGCCGTTGCGGGACACACCGCCGACGCCGGTCGCACCGTCGTCGGCGCCTTCGGCAGAGCCTCCCGAGCCGACGGACCCGCCCTGTGCGGCCCTCGCCCGCCTGAGCTCCTCGGAGCAGTATCCGGGGACATCGCTCTCACCGCCGGCCGCGGCGACCAGCCGCTGCCAGACCGTCGAGTCGAGCGCCGTTCCTCGGCCCTCGACACGCTCGTACGCACGGCAGTGAGCCTCGGTGTCCTGAGCTGCGGCTGGTCCGTCCGCCGGCCGAGGGCCGCCGGAGGGTGTCGGCGAGGCGGTCTCGCTCGGCCAGCCGGAAGCCGCCTTCGACGGGGACTCCGTACCACGGCTAGCGCCGGGTGCGTCCTCCGACGAGACCGTGGAACCGATGCCCGCCACGGCGACACCGCCCAGGACCAGGCTGCCGAGCAGCGCCCCGAGCGTCACCTTCAGCGGGCGCCGAACCCGCCGCTCCTCAGGCAGCCGCCAGTCGTCGCGGCGGCGCGTACGGGCCCGGTGCGCGCCCGCGTCGCGGGCGGCTCTGAAGGCCGCCAGCGCCTGTTGCTCAGCCTGCCGGCCGGACGGAGCGGCGGCGCGAACGGCGGCCGCGAGAGCTGCTTCCAGCCCGGTCGCCTCACCCCGGTCCAGCGGCGCCGCCGGGGCAGTGGAAGGCTCACGCCGACGGCCCGTGAGCCCGCTATCACTCAGCCTTCCGCCCATGCCCGCTTCCGTGCCAGTCCTATGAGTTCGGTTCTCTTGACGTGTTCGGTCCGGCCGCCGTTCACCCGGCTGTCGTCGCCGCCGTTCGTTTCTGCGGTTTCACCACCTCGGGGCCTCCAACGTGTCCCGCTCTCCTTCGCCTCGTCGGCGATGCCGAGCTGCCGCGCCAGCCGTTTGAGGCCCCGGTGGGCGGATGTGCGCACCGCGCCCGGGCGTTTGCCCAGGACGCGTGCGACGGCGGGACCGTCCAGGCCGACGACGACGCGCAGGAAGACGGCTTCCGCCTGGTCCCGCGGCAGGCCTCGCAGCAGTTCCATGGCCCATTCGGTGGACAGTGTCTCCAGGGCCTGCTCGTGCGTGCTGTGCGCACTGGGCACGTCCAGCACATCCTGTTCGGTCCCGCCGGGCCGGGGCCGTACGCGCAGGCGGCGCAGGTGGTCCAGCGCCCGGTGCCGGGCAATGGTGGCGGTCCAGCCCCGGAACCCGGCTCCGTCACCCTTGAACCGGCCGAGATCACGGGCGATCTCCAGCCATGCGTCGGACGCCACGTCCTCGGCGTCGTCACCGACGAGGCCACGCAGATATCCGAGCAGACCCGGCTGGACGATCCGGAAGGCGACCGCGAACGCCGCCTCGTCGCCGTCCTGGGCGCGCGCCACAGCCGCACTCAGTTCCCCGTCGTGCGCGTGCGCTCGCCGCGGTTGACGTACTTGGCCCAAAATCATCCTCGTTCACAACGGATTCAGCGGAACTTCCTGCCGCCGGCCGCGCTCCGTACGCTTCCCCGGCACATGCTGGACAGCGCACGCCGTCCCGGAAGTGTCACAACACGCCGGGCACGGCGATCGCCTCACCGGAGTCACGCCGTCGACTGCGAGTCCGCCACACCTCCCCTCCGCCCACGCCACCCCCGACCGGGCTCAGTGACATCCGGCATGCCCCATACGCTGGAGGAATGCCGGGTCAGGTTCCGGGCAGGCCATGGGCACCGCTCGCCGCAGCCCGCGCCGCAACCCTCCTCGGACCTCTCCGGGCCGTTCGCACTTCCCCCCGACGGGCGGTACGAAGAAAGCCGAGGCGGCCGGGACCCCCACCACTGCTCGGGGTCCCGGCGGCCCGGCGTTTCGGCTCCCACGAGATGCCGCTTTCGGCGGAAGGATCCTCTCTACGACCCTCGAGGTGTAACAGTTCCGGCCACCGGCGCTCTGAAGTAGACGGGCGACCACGTCGGTCGGCCAGGACAGGGGACTCGAACTCGTGCAGTGGTCGGACGGCAGTGGTGGCACGTACGGCGAGGACCCGTACGCGGGAAGCGGGTACGGGTACGGGTACGGGTACGGGTACGCGTACCAGGACGGTGGCAGCACCACCGGCACCCTGACCTGGGACCCCGCCCGAGCCGCCTACCCGACGCACCACCTTCACGTCCCTGAGCCCCAGACCCCGTACGCGGAGACGTACCCGGACGTGGTCACCACGGCGGCCTGTCACGTCGCGGGCAACGGTTGGGGAACCCTCTACGACGACCCCTGTGCCACCCTTCCCGACGGCACGTACTCCGCCCTGCACAACGGCCCGTACGGCGGTCTCCACGGCAGCCCCCGCGCCGAGGTGCTCACCGGACCGCCCGCGCAATCCGACGCATACGGCCGTCCCGCACCGGAGCCGGTCCTCCGGGAGGACGAGACGCCGGGTCCGGTCTTCGTCGACGCCTCGGGACGACGTGAGCGCCGTGTGAGGCGCGCCGCACGCCTGGCGGTGATTCCCGCCGGCGGTTACGTCGCCCTGCTGATCAGCACGGTCCTCGGCGGCCCCGGCTTCAACTCCCCGTTCGTCCCGCAGGCGGACGCACCCCACACGGGCACGTCCGGCGTCTCCGCCCCCGACGCCTCTCCCGCCCCTGCCCGACCCGCCGCGGCGCAGGGCACGACCACCCCGCCCGCGGACTCCCGGCCCGCCGAGCAGACGCCCCCCGGCCCCACGGCCTCCGCCACCCCCGCCCCCACAACCGTGGAGCCCACCGACACCACCACATCGGTCTCGGACCCCACCACCCCAACCGCCCCCTCCCAGAACGGACGATCCCTCGGCTCGTCCCACAAGCCCGTGAAGTGATCCAGAACCCCACGTGACCAGACGCCGACACCGCAACACCCGAGCCCGCCGCGGCCGCACCCGTCCGATCACCCCCCGCGCCCACTGGCTGCTGCTGTGCGTGTTCGCGGTGACCCTGTCGACGGCTCTGCTGCTCCAGGGCTACACCCACCACATGTTCGCCATCACCTCGGACGGGCCGACCGGCCCCCGCGGCCGCGCCGAGACGGTGCCCCCTCAGGTGATCCACGGCGCACCCGTGATCGCGAACGCCGACGGGTCCGCGCACACCGCCCGGCTGAAGCCGCGCACCATCGCGCTCACCTTCGACGACGGTCCCGACCCGGTCTGGACACCACGCATACTCGACGTACTGCGCCGCAATCAGGTACGTGCGACCTTCTTCGTCGTCGGCACCCAGGTCGTCGACCACCCGGACCTGCTCCGCCGCATCGTCGACGAGGGCCACCAGATCGGCATCCACGCCTTCACCCACCCCGACCTGTCCCGCCTCGCCCCCTGGCAGCGGTCGCTGGAGCTCCGCGAGACGCAGTTGGCGGTGGCGGGCGCGGCCAGGGTCACCACGGCGCTCCTGCGTCCGCCGTTCTCCTCGACGAACGAGGCGCTGGACGACGCCGACTGGAGCGTCCTCCGGCAGGCCGGGGCGGCCGGCTACGTGACCGTGCTCTCCACCCTGGACTCCCAGGACTGGCGGCGCCCCGGAGCGGACCGCGTCCTCGCCGGCGCGACTCCTCGCGGGACGGCCGGGCAGATCGTGCTGATGCACGACGGCGGCGGCGACCGGTCGCAGACCGTCGCCGCGCTGGGCACCCTCATCCCACGGCTGAAGTCACAGGGCTACCGGTTCGCGACCGTCGGAGCCGCCGTCGGCATGGCCGGGCCCGTTCACCGCGCCGGAATGGGCGAACATCTGCAGGGCCTGGCCCTCATCACGTCACTGCGGGCCGGTAACCGGGCCGTGTGGCTGCTGGGCGTGCTGATGTACGCGGCCGGAGTGATCAGTGTGCTGCGCGCGGCGGTCGTCCTGGTCGCGGCCCGCCGTCACCGGCGGCAGCGCACAGGGCACCGGGCACGGCCCTGGGGGCCTCCCGTGACCGAACCGGTCAGTGTGATCGTCCCCGCGTACAACGAGAGCGCGGGCATCGAGGCGGCCGTACGCTCGTTGGTGGCCTCGGACCATCCGGTGGAGATCATCGTGGTCGACGACGGTTCGACCGACGGTACCGCCGACCTGGTGGAGGCGCTGCGCCTGCCGGGGGTCAGGGTGATCCGGCAGCGCAACGCGGGCAAGCCCGCCGCCCTCAACACCGGCCTCGCCGCGGCCACCTGCGAGCTGGTGGTCATGGTCGACGGCGACACGGTTTTCGAGTCCGACACCGTCCGCACGATCGTGCAGCCCTTCGCGGATCCCCGCGTGGGTGCGGTCTCCGGCAACGCCAAGGTGGTCAACCGCCGAGGCCTGCTGGGCCGCTGGCAGCACATCGAGTACGTCGTCGGCTTCAATCTCGACCGCCGCCTGTTCGATCTCGCCGAGTGCATGCCGACCGTGCCTGGTGCGGTGGGGGCGTTCCGCCGCCGGGCGCTGCTGGCCCTCGGCGGCGTCAGCGACGTCACCCTCGCCGAGGACACCGATCTCACCATGGCGCTGTGCCGCGCCGGGTGGCGCGTGGTGTACGAGGAGGACGCCGTCGCCTGGACCGAGGCGCCCGCGTCCCTGAGCGCGCTGTGGCGGCAGCGGTACCGCTGGTGCTACGGCACCCTCCAGGCGATGTGGAAGCACCGCGGTGCGCTGCTGCAGCGCGGCGCCGCCGGCAGACTGGGCCGACGGGGACTGATCTATCTCCTCCTCTTCCAGGTGCTCCTGCCCCTCCTGGCCCCGGTGGTGGACATCTTCGCCGTCTACGGCCTGCTCTTCCTGGACCCGGCCCGCATCATCGGCCTCTGGCTGGCCTTCCTGCTCCTCCAGCTCGGCATGGGGCTCTACGCGTTCCGCCTCGACGGCGAACGGCCGGGCCCGCTGTGGAGCCTGCCGCTGCAGCAGTTCGTGTACCGCCAGCTGATGTACCTGGTGGTCGTCCAGTCGGTCTTCACCGCCGTGTCAGGATCACGGCTGCGCTGGCAGCGCATGGAGCGCTACGGCACACTGCGCTCCCCGTCGGACCCCAGGGCACAAACCTCCACCGGTCCCTCCGGGAGGGACCGGAACGCTGACGTGCTCTGACCGGCAAAGCGGCGGCGGTCCGTCGCGGTGGGTGAGGAGGGCGCTCAGAAGGACACCGTCCAGCCCTCGCGACTCGCCTCGGCCGCCGTGTACGACACTCCGTCGACCTTGAGACCCTCGGGGTCGAGCAGGGTGATCGCACCACCGTTGTTGCCGAGGGCGAAGCCGTTGCCTCCCTGGACGACCAGGGTCGAGCCCGCGGCGACGAGTTCGGAGGGCAGTGCGAGCATGTGGTCCGCGCTGTCGGCCAGTTGCCAGCCTCTGAGGTCGACCGGTTCGGGGGAGGCGTTGATGAGGGTCACCGACTCCCGCTCGGGCGACGGGCCCTTGGGGTTGACCATGGCTGCCAGGATGCGCACTTCCGCCTCGCGCCGGACGGGCCGCGCGGGTGCGGTCTCGATCGGGTCACCGGTCCGGTCGTCGGTGTGCCAGGCCTGGGACTGGAAGGCGAGGAACACGGCCGCCCAGCGGGACTCGGCGGGGAAGTGGATGATCAGCGCGCCGTCCTGCCAGACTCCGTTGCTCGAGCGGAATCGCCCTACGCTGCCCTGGTTCATGTGGATGTCGTGGACACCGTTGCCGGGCTCGAAGCCGAACACCTTGTCGCGCTTGTTGCGTTCCGGCCCCCATCGCTCTCCGAGGAGGTACACGGCGGCCGTGGAGTCGCCCATGGCCCGCCCGATGTAGTGATCCAGTCTGTCGGACAGGTCGTTGTCGGGGCCGATCACATCGGGAGGCAGCTTGCGCATCGATTCCGGGGCGAAGAGATTGCCGCGGATGAAGTCCAGACTCGCCGTGCCGGGCTTGGACTGGAGTTCCGTCCAGCCGCTCCCCGCCGGGGGAAGCTGCGCGGTCACGGGATGCCGGAAGTCGTCGATGGCCAGGAACAGCAGCTCGGAGGGAGCCTGCTGGGACAGCACGTTGACCGCGCCGCGGTAGTGCGTGCCCGCGCTGTCGGTGAGGTGCAGCTGGTAGTGCGGGGTGTCGTCGGGAGCACCTTCGCGGAGCCGGTCGACGACGCTGCACGCCAGCACTCCGTAGTTCTTCAGTGGCATGAGACTTCCCTCCGCCGCTGGTCGAGCCGGAACGGATCCGGTATGTGGAAGGGGAACGAGGTCAAAGGTCGAGGACGACCCAGGCGGGATCGTGATCCGATGCGTCACCGCCGTGCCTGGTGCGCCGGTCGATGTGAGAGCTCTTGTGCCGCGTCGCGAGGCTCTTGCTGAGCCAGATCTGGTCGAACAGCTCGTACTTGGCGGGCTGTCCGGCTTCCTTGAACCGATGGGTCCACGACCCCGAGGCAGGCGGTGGAGGACTGTCGGGCTTGGGTTCCCGGGTCTCCTGCGGGTGGGCGAGCGCCTCGGTCAGACTCAACTGAGGTGTCGGCTCGGCGAATTTGGCGAGCGTCGGCGCGTCAGGGCTGTCGTTCATGTCGCCGAGCACGATGTAGCGTCCGTCGGGGCGTGTGCGTTCGCCGACGATCCGGATGATGGCGTCGGCCTGGCGTGCGCGTCGCTCGTCGGCGAGACGCTTGCCCTTCTCGGGGTCGGTGTCCCGGTCGACGAACTGGCTCTTGAGATGGTTGTTGAACACGGTCAGCAGGTGCTTGTCGGGGTCACGGGGATCCCGGATGTCCACTTCCAGCAGGTCCCGGCTGAAGACACGTTCGCCGGGCACGTCCGGATGGACCGCGTGCTGCCACGAGGTCACCGCGCCGACCGGGAATTTGGAGACGACGGCGACATCGATCAGTCGGGGGTCGTTGCCCTCGATCAGCGAGAGATACGGGTAGGCGCCGCCGAGGGACTGAGCGACGAAGAACCTCAGCGTGTCGATGTCCTCGACTTCCTGCAGGGCCAGTACGTCGAGGTCCATCTCGCCGATCCGCCGGGCCAGCACCTTCTGCTCCTCGGGATCTATTCCCTTGACCAGCTTGCCTTTGTACGTGCGGATCCGGACGCTCTCGGGGTCGTCGAAGACGTAGCTGGAGGTCAGACGTCCCTCGCCGTCCAGTGCGTGGACAGCCGATATCTCTGCCCGGAAGTTGAACCGTGAAAAGAGGTTGTTGAGGTTGAATGTTCCGACAGTGACATCCATGGTGACCTCCGCGATCGACCATTTGTCCCCTGCACCTCGAACATGTCAAGCGTAACTCGATCGGCCGGTCGGCGAAAACCGGCCCTGGCTTGCCTGTTGAATGAGAAACGAGACATGAGAGTCCACACTCGAGGGTCCTGTGCAGGCAGAGAATGCATGTGCCCGGCCCGTCGGCGATCAGGTGCTGCGCGTCGGTCCAGGAGGCTGTCGGGACCTGATCAGCTGGCACGACGGAAGTTGTAGGCACCACCCGTTCTGATGACGGCAAGCGCACGCCACCACCTATCGTGGGGATCATGGAAGCGGTGCATGGCCGTGAGCAGGGCCGCGTCGTCCTCGTCGGGATCGACCTGATCACGCAGAGCGCGCCAGGCGATCTCGTAGTCCCTGCACAGCAGTTTGACGGCGGCCTGGGTGACGAAATCCGACGATGCGCCATGACGCCGGACGGACGTCAGCCAATGGACGCTCAGGACGATAGGGGAATGGGGGTTCTCCGAACCGTTCAACCTCTCCGACACGACCGACTTCATGGAATCGAGGCGGTTCTTGATCTCCCGCTCGGCCTCCTCGACATGACTTCTCGCATCGTCGAAGCTCAGCCATGTGGCATTGTCCAGGAGGTCGTCCATTTCCGGCAGTCTCGCCGGAAGTCCGCACTTGACCAGCAGGGTGATATCGGCGAACTCCCTGACCTTCTGGAGGAGTTTCTCACGATCACGCCAGTGACGGCCCTCGTTCTCGGCGATGCGCTGGACGCACCGCCACAGTTCGGCGTCGCTGGAGAACCACTGTGCCAGCTGGTGGGATTCCACCGGGAGCTGTTTTCCCCTGAGACGCCAGGTGTGCTCCATCACTTCGGCGCAGCCGCTCAGCAGGTGCTGGTCGTACGCGGTCATCTCCGGCCACACCGGTCTCCTCGGCCGGTGGCGGTCCGGCGAGGCGTGCGGGTAGGTCTCGCGCTCGAATCGGATGAAGTGGTCCGTCTGGCGCAGCTCCTCGAGATCCGGGTCCTCGGCCAGCAGCCACGATCGCATGAGGGGATGATGAAGTCCGCTCGAATCGGCGTGCGTCGCGTTCTCCAGCTCCTCCACGGCCAGGTCCGCGAGGGCTCCGTGCTCGGCGCCCTGGTCCGCGAAGCGGTTCATCCCCACCGCGTAGGCGCATGCGGCGTTGTAACTGTCCTGCCAGAGGTGCCACTCGGGCGCCAGCCATTGCCGCGGCACACGCAGCAAGCCCCTTGCCCTCTTCACCCGTCGCCGGAGCGTGTCGGCCGACAGCGAGTCCCACCGCAGTGGGTTCTCCAGCCCCCGGAAGGCGTAACCGCCTTGAGCCTCCACCCGGGCCAGTCTCAGTGGCGCCCACACATCCCGGTCGAGTCGCAGCGAAGTGCGGCTGAGTGTCCCGTGGGCGCGTGAGAAGGGGTGCCGAAGCTGGAAGAGATGCCGGAGCAGACGGGGGTAGTCGTCGGCGAGCTGCCGCATCTCCTCTCTGCAGGCGAGCAGGAAGATCACCCTGACGATCTCCTCTCGGCGTTCCCCCTCGCCGAGTTGCTTCTCGAGCCAGCACCTGGCGTCCGTCTCCCGCGCCCCGCAGAAGGGACGGGTCTCCCCCGGAGGTGTCAGCCCCATGAGGATGCGCCAGTGTCGGGCGGCGAGGGCGGGGACAAGGGCCTTGCGGATCTCCATCCGGGCGTGCTCTCGTCGTGGATAGCGGCCCGCTTCCGAACGACACCACTGATCGGCGGTCCGCTCCGCCACCCCCAGGACAACGGCGTACCGAAATCGCGCCTCCAGCAGCCCGCTGCGCCACCACCTGTATCGCCGCTGGAAGATCCGGCGCGGATCCCAGGAACTCAAGCCCATACGGGCGTTGCGCTGTGCGCTGCTCTGCCCGTCCAGCAGCAAGGCCCCGTAGTAGGTCTCCAGAGCGTCGAGATGCAGCCAGAGCTGTTCCTGGATGCCGGCGATCTGTGTGCGCAGATACAGGTTCGTCGGGTCGATCCGCAGCGCCTCGTAGTAGCGGTCCAGAGCGTCGTCGAACTTTCGGTCCGAGCTCAGCTCCCTGGCCTGCTGATACGCGGCGAACAGCTCCGGCGGCAGATCCCGGCCGCGCCACTGCTGCCAGGGCGGTCGCCGGCTGGCCCGGGTGACGGGCACGAGGGAGGCCATCACCCAGTACCCGGCGTCCTGAACCGCCTCGTCCCACGTGGTACCCCAGATGGCCTCCGTTCGGCTGCCTCGGATGGCATAGGAGGTGACAGTGACGGTGATACCGAAACGGGGCTCCTGCTCCCGCACGCGGAGAACTCCGCGAACCGTATAGGCGATCTTCGGCCGCAAACGGCTGAAGAGTCTCAGCAGACTCGTCCACACCTTCCGGGGTTCGAGGTCGACGTCTCCCAGGAGGTCGAGGAAGTTGTCCGCCGGCGCCTCCGCGGGCAGCGCCGTCGGCGGGTAGAGATTCGTCTCGGACAGCTGTTTGCGGAACTGCGCCGTAAGCCCTTCCAGATTCGGTTCGACATCCGGCACGGACGCGACGAGCATCTTCACGTCCACAGCACCCGGCTTGTACGCGTAATACATCAGCATCCAGCGCCGCAGCGCCACGAACAGCACGATGAGCAACAACAGGCAGCCGAGCCTGGCGGTGGAGGAGGCTCCGTCGCCGCCGGCCTTCACCAGTCGGGCGATGCCTTCCACGAACTGCATGAAAAGCTCGGCGGGCCATTCAACGATTTCCATCCATCCCGTTGCCTCCCATGCCGAATTCTTGCCGCCGACGGAACGGATCACGGCGAACAGAACGGCGAAGACGTACAGCGTGACCGCCGCTGAACGCATCACATGCGGCGTCCGCAACGACGAGGCGTCAGTCGGGGCATGGCGCTCGATACGAGAGGACATGACTCCCTCGGATCTGTCTGGCCTTCGGAGTGAAGCCTTCTACGATGCGTCTGCCGGGTTGTGGCATTCGAGAACAGGGCGTATAGTCCCCGGCCCTCCTTCCACACGAATGTCACACAGGTGAGCATAGGAGCGCACCGTCAGCGTGGCGTCATCGGTACCCGGGACCCTGGCCGCCGCATGCCTCACATCGAGGGCACGCGCCCAGAACCCCGCGGGCGAACGTCCGTGATCCACCAGGTTCACCCATATCAAGAGCCCTGACGCGTGGCGTGCGCCACTCGAAGCGAATTCACATACCGGTTTCCTTCGCATCGCATTGCGAGAGCTATTCCGGAACTCTAGGAAGCTCATTGCGCGAGATGGGTACCACGGAAGGACAAACGATCCTTCATCCGCTCTGGAGTATTACTGGCAGAGCTGCTTGTAGCCGCTCGCATCTGGCCTGGCGCGGAAGCGGACCTCGTGTCCGGCGTCGTCGGTGAAGACGGCTTCCGTGTCGGACTTCAAGGTCATCTCGCCACGCTGGGTGGGGTTGTCCCACCCCTCGGGCGGGCTTCCCGAACCGTTGGAGAGGGGGACTTCCGCTTCGAAGTATGTGGAGCCGATGCGGAATTCGTCGATTCCGCAATGTGTAGGGAGGTCGAAGGGAAACGTCCGACCGGACGGTGCCGACCGGACAGTCTCCCCGTCTTCACCACTGGCCGTCGCACAGCCTGTGAGTACCCCAGCAGCCAGCGCAGCGACAACAACGATTCGCCCGATTTTCTCAGCCATGGCCCTTCGACGCACAGGTCGGGCCAACGGTTCCACGGCTCCGGCGTTCTCATGAGCACCCTCTCGCGGGTGCTCGATCATCAGCCGACTATGAGCGTCTCAGTGCTCGCAGAGCGAGAACTCTCGTTCGTAGAGCTGCTCGTTGTGTTCGTCGACGAAGAACTTGCGTTCCTGCATGAGCTGCTCGCGGTACTCCTTGGCCTGCTCGAGCGTCATGGTCGAGGTGGAGGACCATGGCTGCTGCGGGGGGACATCGGAGGTCGAGACGATCTGTTCCGACGGGTCCACCAGGAAGAACGCGAGAATCTTGCGATGTCCCGGCCGGGTGGGGTCCGAGAGGCGGAACGAGCCGACGCGGTGCTGCAGGATGTTCGGGAACGCGAGGCAGCGGCCTGCCGGGGTCGATGCCGCACCCAGCATCTGGTTCAGCGCGTCCTCGTCCTCGAGGCCGTAGACCTCACGCAGACCGTTGTCGTCGTTCTGCTCATAGTCCGGGTCGTCCAGGGCCGCGCGGAAACTCAGCCGGCTCTCGGTGATGTTCTCGCTGTCCCAGTAGTAGATGCCGGTCGAGACGATCCGCTCGTTCATCATCCCCTCGACATGCCAGGAACCGCCCGTGTACTCGGGCTTGTCCGGGGTGAGTTGAATGGTGGCGAGCTTGACGATGACCTGGAGCCGGCGGCCGCGCAGGTCGACCCGGGCCGATTCGTCGGGCAGCGCGGGCGGGATGAAGTCAGGGGCGTCCGGGACGACCGGGCGGCGGTTGTCCCACCACTCGTCCTGGGCCGCTTCCCATACACGAAGGGCTTCCTTGTGGGCCGCCGCATCGGCGTAGGAGGACTTGTCCGGATACTCCGGCTCCGAGTCGTACCAGCCATAAGGATCGGCCTCGATCCGCAGGGGCCGCGGATTCCGCAGATCGGTGAGCACGTTCTCGAACAGCGGGCGCAGACGCGCGAACAAGTCCGGCAGGACGGAGGCCAGTTCGCGATGGTTCTCGGGGTGGACGTTGTTGACGTACGAACGGAAGGCGACATCGCCGCCGGCACTGACGTCGACATCGGTGGGCAGCCACTGGAACTTCTCCGAGAACTCGTACCGCGAATAGCGGTCCGTCGGGTTCCGCCAAGCCCGCTCGGGCGCGCCGCTCACCCCGTTCACCAGACAGAACAGTGAGGGGTGAACCAGGTCCAGTACCTGGCCGTCCGATCCCGGGTGCCAGTCCAGGTCCGCTTCGGGGACCTCCTCCAGAACCCGGACCGCCTCGCGCAACCGGGCTCCGAGCTTGTCGTCGACCAGCGCGTCCGACTGCCACACCCCGTCGACGGCGGACACCTCGACGCCGGTGCGTCCGTCCCGCAGCGCGGCGTAATGCACGAGTTCGGCGAGGACGTACCGTACCTGCGCTTCGGTGAGGCCCTGGGCGACGGCTTCCTGCGTCCACCTGGCGACGATGTCGGCGTCGTTCATCTTGTCGAACCACCCCGGCTTCGCCCGAATGTGGGCGCTGCACTGCAACATCTGAAGTTCCCGCAGCGTTCGGGGTGTTGCGAACGCTATGGAACGCGATGCGTGAAAGGGCAGCGGGAATGCGGACAGGCCAGTCAAGTCTCTTGGTCCTCACGGTCGGTGTGCGGTGGCGGGAAGAATACTTCAGCCCACTGACACCACAGCCGTGGTGCTGTCTTCGCTGGTCCGGGACGCGCCAGGGCTTCGACGCGGTCCGCGCGACGTCCCGTTGGCGCAGAGCATCGGCCCGAGAAGCCCCGGCCCCGCGCGCCCCTCCATAGGGGCGACCGGATGTGATCCGAGCCACACCGTGTCACAAATTCCCTCCGCCAGGCGCCTTATGGGCGAACCCGGAAACGATGGGAGCAGAGACCATGACGAAGCACACCGGTGGCAAGACGGAGGTCGTCGTGATCGGCGGCGGATACGCCGGAGTCCTCGCGGCCAACCGCCTGACCGGCCGTGACGGCGTGGCCGTGACCCTTGTCAACCCGCGCCCGACCTTCGTCGAGCGCCTGCGCCTGCATCAGCTGGTGGCGGGGTCCGGCGATGCCGTCGTCGACTACAAGGACGTCCTGAGCGACCGCGTCAGGCTCGTGGTCGACACCGCGGTCTCGATCGACCGGGAGGCGCGCACCGTCTCGCTCGCCGACGGCGGCACTCTCGGCTACGACTACCTGATCTACGCGGTCGGCAGCCGCAGCGGCGCGCCCCGGGTGCCCGGAGCGGACAAGTACGCCTACCCGATCGCGGTGCTGGAGGAGGCCGAACGGCTGCGCCAGGCCGTGGCCGCCGCGCCCGCCACCGCGGGGGTGACGGTGGTCGGCGGCGGGGCCTCTGGCATCGAGACCGCAGCCGAGCTCGCCGAGGCGGGCCGTACCGTCACCCTCGTCTGCGGAGGGGAGCTCGGCCCCTATCTCCCTCCGAGCGGCCGCCGCTTCGTCGCCAAGCGGCTGGCGGCCCTCGGCGTGACCGTCCTCGAAGGCCCCGGCACCAAGGCCGCGGCCGTGACGGCCGACGCCGTACGCCTCGCCGACGGGCGCGAGGTGCGCGGTGAACTGACCATCTGGACCGTCGGCTTCGGCGTTCCCGATCTGGCCGCACGCAGCGGCCTCAGCACCGACGAGGCGGGCCGACTCCTCACCGACGAAACGCTGACCAGCGTCGACGACGACCGTATCGTCGCCGCCGGGGACGCGGCCTCGCCTTCGGGGCTCGCCTACCGGATGGGATGCCAGGCCGCCGTCAAGCTCGGCCCGCACGCCGCCGACGCCGTGCTCCGCCGGATCGAGGGCGGGCGTCCCGAAGCCATCAGCATCACCTTCGCCGGGCTGTGCGTCAGCCTCGGCCGCGGCTCCGGCATCTTCCAGTTCTCGCGCAAGGACGACACCCCGACCCGGTTCTACATCGGCGGCCGCCCCGGCGCGCGGCTGAAGGAGCTCATCGTCTCCCTCACCGTCAAGCAGCTCGCCGACGAGGCGCGCAAGCCCGGCGTACGCGTGCAGAAGGCCAAGGACGGCGCGCGGCAGGAACGCGTCCGGGCCGCGCACGCGAATCGGCCCGCCCACACGGCGTAGCCCTCGGGAGCTGACGGACAGGGTGCCGCCCGCTCCCCCGATGCCCGGCGTCCCCGAACGGGCCACCGTGAAAGGATTTCGAGAATGCGAGACCACGCCGAGGACCCCGCGACCGAGGCCTTCGTCGCCCACCGCAGCCTGCTCTTCACCGTCGCCTACGAGATCCTCGGCTCGGCGGCCGACGCCGAGGACGTCCTCCAGGAGACCTGGCTGCGGTGGGCCGAGGCCGATCAGGCACAGATCCGGGACCAGCGCGCGTTCCTCGTCCGTGTCACGACCCGGCGGGCACTCGACAGGCTGCGGGCCCTGCGGCGCCGCAGAGAGGTCTACGTCGGTCCCTGGCTGCCCGAACCACTGCTCACCTCGCCCGACGTGGCCGAGAACGCCGAACTCGCCGAGAGCCTGTCCATGGCCGTGATACTCGTCCTGGAGACCCTCTCGCCCACCGAGCGGGCCGTGTTCGTCCTGCGCGAGGTCTTCGACGTCGGCTACGACGAGATCGCGGAGGCGATCGGCAAGACCCCTGCCGCGGTCCGTCAGATCGCCCACCGCTCCCGCAAGCACGTCGATGCCCGCCGCCCTCGCGAGGTGGTCTCCCCGGGCAAGGCCCGGGCGGCGCTGGCCTCGTTCCAGCGTGCCATGGAGACCGGCGACCTTCAGGGTGTACTCGACGTGCTCGCCCCCGACGTCGTCCTGATCAGTGACGGCGGCGGCGTCAAGAGTGCCGCTCTGCGGCCCATCACGGGCCCGGCGAAGGTGGTCCGCCTCCTCCTCGCCAGCCTCGAGACGCTGCACGGCACGCTCACCAGCGAGCCCACCACCGTCAACGGTGATCCGGCACTCCTCCTGCGCGTCGACGGCGAGATCGACTGCGTCATGGCGATCCGTACCGAGGAAGGCCTCGTCACCGGCATCTACGTCGTCCGTAACCCCGCCAAGCTCACGCACGTCACCGCCGCCGAACCGCTCACCCTGGACTGACACCGCTCGAGGCGGGCACGGACGACGGGCGAGGACGTCCGTGCCCGGCTCGGTCATGTGGCCGCCGTGCCCGTTCGAGCGTGCGGCGGTGTCCTGCGGTCCGCGTCCGGCGCCGGGTCGGGCGGTGCGGGAAGCCCGCCGGCGTCGGGGTCCGGCTCCGAGTTCTCGCCGAGGAAACCGCCCGACTGGTGCTGCCAGAGCCTGGCGTACGCACCGTTCGCCGTCAGCAGCTCTTCGTGGGTGCCCTGCTCGACGACGCTTCCGTGGTCGAGGACGACGAGGCGGTCCATACCGGCGACGGTGCTCAGACGGTGGGCGACGACAAGGGCCGTACGTCCGTCCATCAGCCGCCACAGGGCGTCCTGGACGAGGAGTTCGCTCTCGGAGTCCAGCGCGCTGGTCGCCTCGTCGAGCAGCAGGATCGGGGCGTCGCGCAGGATGGCCCTGGCGAGGGCGACGCGCTGGCGCTGGCCGCCCGAGAGCTTGACACCCCGCTCCCCCACCAACGTGGCGAATCCGTCGGGGAGCTGGTCGGCGAACTCCGTGACGTGCGCGGCGGCGGCCGCGGCGTGGATCTCGTCGTCGGTGGCGCCGGGCCGGGCGAAGGCGATGTTGTCCCGCAGGCTGCGGTGGAACATCGCGGGTTCCTGGGGGACGTAGGCGATCAGTGAACGCAGGTCGGTCTGGCGCAGCCGGCTGATGTCCTGGCCTCCGATCAGGATGCGTCCGCCGTCGATGTCCGACATGCGCAGCAGGAGGCGGGTGAGTGTGGTCTTGCCGCCGCCGGACCTGCCGACCAGACCGATCCGCGCGCCCGCGGGCACGTCCAGGTCGAGTCCCTCGAAGAGCTGCTTCGCGCCCGCGTGGGAGAAGGCCACCGCCTCGAAGTGGACGCCGGTGTCCCGCGGTGCGAGTGGTTCGGGTTCCGTCGGGTCGAGCACGGTGGGCGGATCCAGCAGCAGTTCGGTGAACTGCGCGGCCTCGGTCATCGAGCTTTCCAGGCGCCGGTAGATCTGGTTGAACTCGAACATGATCTGGGTGGCGTTGGAGTAGTAGGTGAACGCGACGACGACCTCTTCGACTCCCTGTCCCTGTCCGCCGAGGGCGATGGCGACCAGCAGGCCCAGCACGTTGGTCAGCACGGACATGGGGGCGATCAGGGTGTCGACGCGCAGATTGCCGTAGTCCCACGATCTCAGCGTCAGGCGCCGGGAGTCCGCGACGCGGCTGCGGTGCTCGTCGGCTTCTCGCCGCTCGGCCGCGAACGCGCGGATCGTCTCCATGTTCGTGAGGCTGTCGGCGACATGGCCGGAGACCCGGGCGATCGCCGCCTCACGGTCGCTGACGAGCCGCTGCCGGCGCCGGATCAGCGGTGTCGCGGCGACCACGGTCAGCGCGATCATCATCAGGAGG
The DNA here is from genome assembly GCF_055587025.1 of Streptomyces sp. NPDC048600. Classification (NCBI taxonomy): domain Bacteria; kingdom Bacillati; phylum Actinomycetota; class Actinomycetes; order Kitasatosporales; family Streptomycetaceae; genus Streptomyces; species Streptomyces sp. NPDC048600. The sequence goes on from NZ_JBVJGZ010000018.1 coordinate 95,764, forward strand.
CCGACGACGAGCATCGGTTCGTAGCTCCACAGCACCACCGCGCCGAAGGCGAGCGGCACAAGGCTGCCCACGATCCGGTACGTCAGCGTGTCGACGAAGTCCTCGAAGCGCCTGCCGAAGCTCAGCACCCGCTTGGTCAGGGAGCCGGAGAAGTTGTCGTGGAAGAACGCGGCGTCCTTGGCGAGGAGTTCGTCCATACCGCTGACGTACAGGTGCTCCATGCCGAGGGCGTCCACGCGGTTCAGGCAGTGCTGCCCGACCCGCCACACGGCCTCGGCGAGCAGCAGTGTCACGCCGAAGCCCAGCACGTACGGCAGTGCCGAGCCGAGGGTGAGCCCGCCGTCCTCGGCGGCCTGCCCGGCCAGCTTGGCGATCAGCAGGGGGGCGACGTAGCGGGTGCCGATGTTGCCCAGGGCCGGAAGCAGCAGCGCGGGCAGGGCGAGGCGTCGTAGGCGCAGCATTTCCCGGCCGTAGCGGCGTAATGCCAGAACGACCGCGCTCCTGCCCGGTGTCGGCCCTCTCGTGTCTGTTGTCCTCATCACACTCCCCCGGGGTTCGGAAGTCGGAAGTTTCCCGTCGGGGGAGATCCTCAGTCCAGGCATTTAACGCGGACTGGCGAGAATCGGACACCGCTGGCGCGGGCATGCGTCTGCCCCGTGTGCGCCGGGGCGCATGATCGGATCGGTTCGCAACGGTCGGGTACGGCCGAGGCGTCCGCTGTCAGGGTGGGAGTCGAAAGGAGGCCTCATGATCTCGGCACTCAACCAGCTGGTCGATCTCGTCGAGGAACACCTCGCCGAGGAGCCCGACATCCAGAGGCTGGCCGGGGCGCTCGGCACGACCGAGTACCACCTGCGCCGGATGTTCTCGTCGTTGGCCGGAATGCCGCTGTCGGAGTACGTGCGGCGGCGGCGCATGACCGTGGCCGCCGCCGATGTCGTCCAGGGCGAGGGAGACCTGCTGGGCATCGCGGTCCGGCACGGATACGGCTCGAGCGAGGCGTTCGGACGGGCGTTCCGGGCGGTCCACGGTGCCGGTCCCGGTGAAGTGCGCCGCAACGGAGGCCCCTTGCGCACACAACCGCAGCTCAGGTTCCGCCTGACCGTCGAAGGGAGCACTCCCATGGACACCCGCATCGTCACCCGGCCGGCGTTCCGCCTGGTCGGACACGCCGCCCGGGTCCCGCTCGTCCACCAGGGCGTCAACCCGCACATCCAGCGCCACATCGCCTCACTGCCGCAGGAGGAACACCTGCGGCTGAAAGCCCTCGGCGACACCGAGCCGGGCGGCCTGCTCCAGGTCTGCGACGACCTCGATCCCGACAGCACGGAGGGCAGCGAACTGACCTATCTGCACGGAGTCGCCCTCGGCCGGGACACACCGGCCCCGGACGGCCTCGACGCCATCGAGGTGCCGGACGGGGCATGGGCGGTCTTCCGTACCGGCGGACCGCATCCGCAGGCCCTCCAGACGACCTGGGCGGCGACCGCGACCGACTGGTTCCCTTCCAACCCGTGGCGGCTGCGGCCGGGGCCCTCGATCGTCGCCGTCCTCGAGCGCGCGGACGACTTCAGCACCGCTACCTGCGAGCTGTGGCTGCCCGTCGAACCCGCCTGACGCGCATGTGCGGACCCGCCGGGCAGCGACCCCATGGGTGCGCCCGAGCGGGAGGAGGAGGGCCGGGCTCCTGGCGCACCGGAGGTCACGCCGGCTGCGTGACCTCCTGAAGGCGGGTGAACAGGGGACGTGCCGCGGGCAGGAGCCCGTCGACCGGTGTCAGCTGTGCGGTGATCCGTGTCGCGGCATCGGGGACGAAGGGGCGTAGTTCATCGGCCAGCGTGCGGCACGCCGTGACGAGGGTGAGGAGGGCGGCGTCGAGCCGCTGCGCCGCTTCGGCGCTGCCCTTCCGCTCCTCCCGGGCCAGCTCCCAGGGCCGGGTCGCGTCGATGTATCGATTGGCCTCCTCCACGATCTCCCAGACGGCGTGGACGGCACGCCGGAAGTCGAAGTCGGCCAGGGCCGCGTCGACGAGGCCGGGCGCCCGCGCGCAGACCTCCGCCAGCGCGAGTCCCGCGGAAGGCGCGAGCCTGCCGGCATGTCCCCCGGACGGCGCGGGCGTGCCGGCAGGGACACTTCCGCCGCGGAAGCGGTGGACCATGGTCACGACGCGGTGGACGAGATTGCCGAGACCTCCGGCGAAATCCGCGTCCGCGCGAGCGATCAGCCGGTCGGGAGTGAAGTCCGCGTCCCCGACCCGGGGCACATCACGCAGCAGCCACCAGCGCACCGCGTCGGTGCCATGGGCCGCGGCGAGCGCCGCGGGGTCGACGGTGGTTCCGGCGGACTTGCTGATCTTGCGGCCGTCCACGGTGAGGTAGTCGTGGACCAGGATGTCGGTGGGCACCGGGAGTCCGGCGGACAGCAGGATGGCCGGCCAGTACACGGCGTGGAAGCGCAGCACGCCCTTGCCGATCAGGTGGACGCGGCGATCGCCGGCTTCCCACCACCGTTCGTAGGCGCTGTCGCCGGTGCCGTATCCGAGACTGGTGACGTAGTTGCCGAGCGCGTCCCACCATACGTAGACGACCTGGCTCGGGTCGTCCGGCACGGGAATGCCCCAGCCGCGGGCGCGGCTGTGGGAGCGGGAGACGGAGAAGTCGTGCAGGCCGCGTTCGATGAGGGCGAGGACCTCGTTGCGGCGGACGGCGGGCTCGATGCGCAGGTCGCCGCTCGAGATCAGCCGATGGAGGCGGTCGGCGTAGCGGGACAGGCGGAAGAACCAGTTCTCCTCGGCGACGGGCTGCGGTGCGGTGCCGTGCTCGGCGCACCGTCCGTCGACCAGTTCACCCGGGGTGTAGAACTGCTCGCAGCCGACGCAGTACAGGCCCTCGTACTCTTTGCGGTAGAGGTCGCCCGACGCGGCGCACCGGCGCCACAGCCGTTCGACTCCGACGCGGTGACGCGGGTCGCTGCTGGTGCGGATGAAGTCGTCGAACGAGAGCGCCAGCGGGCCACGCAGCGCCGCGAACGCGTCGGCGTTGCGGTCGACGAACGACTGCACGTCGACACCGGCCGCTTCGGCGGCCAGGACGTTCTTGAGGGAGTTGTCGTCGGTTCCGCTGAGCAGCCGGACCGGCTCGCCCCGTCGGCGATGGTGGCGGGCCAGCGTGTCGGCCTGGACGAGCTCCAGTGCGAAGCCCAGGTGCGGGCGGGCGTTGACGTACGGGATGGTGGTGGTGATGTAGTGGCGTCGTGCGGTCATCGGTCCTCCTGCCGGGTGGCGAGGCCTGGTCGCACAACAGGCGAGGCCCCGTCCCGGGGCCTCGGATTGGTACGCGTCCGTGCTCAGCAGCCCCGTTGACGGGGCATCATCCGGTGCTGAGGCGTAGGCGTGATCATGCGTGGGAGCGTAGCAAGGCAGCTGTGCCCCGGCACGCGCTTTTCCGTCCCTTCACGGCGGCCCGACGCACTGGGGTGTCACAGCGGGCGCAGGGCAGGACGGGCGTCGCCCGGTGCACCGCACGCGCCGGATGGCGCGGGACCGGAGCACCTGCGGACTCATCCCTGAGCCGCGCCCGCCGGGCCGGTGCGGGCTTGTCCTGAGCCGCGCCCGCCGGGCCGGTCACTGATACTGAGGAAATGGGCAAACTTGGACAATACGTCCCGGCGAGCCGACGGGACGACCGAGTGCCGCCGAAGGCGGGGTCGCCGGAGGGCGGCCCGGAGGCCCGTCACCGTTCGGCCGGCCGACGCGGGCTGTCGTCGCTGAAGCCCCGCAGCGTCGCCGGCCAGGTCTTCCTCCTGCAACTGGTGGTCGTCCTGCTGCTCATCGCCACGGCCGTCGTGGTGCTGGTCTTCCAGGACCGCAACCGCGCGATCCAGGAGGCCGGCGACCGGTCACTGGTGGCGGCGGAGTCGTTCGCGAACGCCCCGGGCACCGCGGAGGCGATGACGAGCGACGACCCGACGGCGGCCCTCCAGCCGCACGCCGAGGCGGTGCGCAAGAAGACCGGGGTCGACTACGTCGTGGCGCTGAGCCCCTACGGCTTCCGGTGGACCCACCCGGACCCGGACCAGATCGGAAAGCACGTCTCCACCTCCTACGGCCAGGCCCTCGAGGGCGAACCCCACCAGACCACGTTCGACAGCAGCCTGGGCAAGGCGGTCGACTCGACCGTGGCCGTCTTCGACGACAAAGGCACCGTGGTCGGCCTCGTCACCGTGGGCGTCACGGTGGACAAGGTGACCAGCGTGGTGCAGCACCAGCTGCCGGTGATCTTCACCGCCGGCGGCGTCGCGCTGCTGCTGGCCGCAGGCGGGTCGGCCCTGGTCAGCGGGCGTTTGCGGCGCCAGACCCGGGGCCTGGGGCCGGTGGAGATGACCCGTATGTACGAGCACCACGACGCGGTGCTCCACGCGGTCCGCGAAGGCGTGATCATTCTGGACGGCGACGGAAAGCTGCTGCTGGTCAACGACGAGGCCCGTCGGCTGCTCGCCCTGCCGCCGGAGGCCGAGGGCAGGCAGGTCACCGCACTGGGGCTGAGCCCCGCCCTGGCCGGGCTGCTGGGTTCGGGCCAGCCGGCCACGGACAAGGTCTTCCTGGCCGGGGACACCCTGCTCGCGGTCAATGTACGGCCGGTGGGCCCGAGGGAGGGCAGCGTGGCCACCCTGCGGGACACCACTGAGCTGCGCGCCCTGGCGGGCCGGGCGGAGATGGCGGGCGGGCGCCTGCAACTGCTCTACGAGGCCAGCACGCGAATCGGTACCACCCTCGACATCAAGCGCACCGCCGAGGAGCTGACCGAGGTGGCGGTCCCGCGCTTCGCCGACTTCGCCACCATCGAACTGGTGGAGCCCGTACTGCGCGGCGGTGAACCGACCGGGGCGAGCATGGCCCTGTACCGCATCGCGTCCACGGGCATCCGGGACGACGTGCCCCTCTACCCGGTCGGCAGGCGCATGCGCTACGCGCCCGGCAACCCCGTGGCCATCGGTATGGCGACCGGCCGGCCGATCCTGGTGGCGCAGCTCGCCAAGGCCGACGGCTGGCGGGTCCAGAACCCGGAACGGGCCCGGAAGGTCATCGAATACGGTATCCACTCCATGATCTCGGTGCCGCTCCAGGCCCGGGGCCAGTTGCTGGGGGTCGTGGAGTTCTGGCGTTCGGAGCAGGACCCCTTCGAGGCGGACGACCTGTCCCCCGCCGAGGAACTCGCCGCCCGGGCGGCCGTGTGCATCGACAACGCGCGCCGCTACACCCGCGAGCACACCACCGCCGTCACCCTCCAGCGCAGCCTGCTGCCCGGCGCGCTCCCCGAGCTGTCCGCGCTGGAGGTCGGGCACCGGTACCTGCCCGCCCAGGCGGGGGTGGGCGGCGACTGGTACGACGTCATCCCGCTGCCGGGGGCCCGGGTGGCCCTGGTGGTCGGCGACGTCGTCGGGCACGGTCTGCACGCCGCCGCGACGATGGGCCGCCTGCGAACCGCCGTGCACAACTTCGCCGCCCTGGACCTGCCTCCGGACGAGCTTCTCGCGCATCTGGACGACCTGATCACCCGGATCGACCAGGACGCGGCCGCCGAGGGCAACACCGAGGCCGTCACCGGTGCCACCTGCCTGTACGCGGTCTACGATCCGGTCTCGGGGCGGTGTGTCCTCGCCCGGGCGGGTCATCCCGGTCCGGCGCTGGTCTCGCCCGACGGCTCCGTGACCTTCCCCGACATCCCCGTCGCCCCGCCACTCGGCGTGGGCGGGGGTCTGCCGGTCGAGACGGCCGAACTCCGGCTGGCCGCCGACAGCCGGCTGGTCCTCTACACCGACGGCCTGGTCGAGGCCCGTGGCCGGGACATCGACGTCGGGCTCGGCAAGCTGAGGGACGCCCTGGCCGAAACGAACGGCGCCCCCCTGGACGACACCTGCCAGGCGGTGCTCGACGCGATGCTGCCCAGCGGGTCGAGCGACGACGTGGCCCTGCTCGTCGCACGCACCCGACTGCTCGACCGGGAGCAGGTCGCGGAGTGGGAGGTGCCCGCCGACCCCGCGGCCGTCCCCCGGATCCGCGCCGAGGCCACCCGCAGGCTGGAGTCCTGGGGAGTGGGCGAGGCCGCCTTCACGACCGAGCTGATCCTCAGCGAACTGGTGACCAACGCCATCCGGTACGGAGCGAGCCCCATCAGTCTGCGACTGCTGCACGACCGCGGCAGCCTGATCTGCGAGGTCGCCGACGGCACCAGCACCTCCCCGCACCTGCGGCGCGCGACCCTCACCGACGAGGGAGGCCGCGGTCTGTTCCTCGTCGCGCAGATGTCCCGCCGCTGGGGCACCCGGTACACCGACCGAGGCAAGATCATCTGGGCCGAGCAGTCGCTCGAGGCGGGAGGCGCCGGGGACCTGGGCGCCTTCCTGATGGCGGACCTGTGAGGCGGGACGCGGCCTGTACCGCCTGGCCCAGGCGCGCACGCCAGGGGTGGGCAGCGGCTGACTCAGGGCACGCCAGTAGGTGCGCAGCGGCTGATCCGGGGGCGCACGCCGGGGGTACGGACCGGCTGCCCTCGGGGGCGCACCGCCCGCCCTGGGCAGGGCGCACGCCCGGAGTGTTCAGGAGCCGTCGTCGACCTTGAGGTACGGAATCTTGGCCGGGTCCTGACCGAAAGCGGCCCCCAGGTAGACGGCCGACAGTTTGGCGAGGGTCCCGTCGTCGATCAGCTGCCTGATGATCCGGTCCAGCTCCTCTCTGTTGGACGACCCCTTCGGGTACAGGGCACCGTAGCCCTGGTCGGTCCTGTACTGGCCCACCAGGCTCACCCGGCTCTCCTCCTCCTGCGGATAGGCCAGCAGAATCGTCGTGTCGTGGACGACCGCGTCGATCCGCCTCTCCTCCAGCGCCGTGATCATCTCCGGGTCGTTCGCGAAGGCCGTGACGGGCTTGGTCGGCTTGAGGCGGTTCTCGACGAACTCCTCGCCCGTGGTGCCCTCGGCCACCCCGATACGGACGTCACGGATGTTGTTCTCGTTGATCCTCTCGCCGTCCCTGATCAGCACGCCCAGGGTCGAGGAGAGGTAGGGCGGGGAGAAGTCGGCGACCTTGCTCCGTTCCGGGGTGATCGTGATCTGCGCCAGGGCCAGGTCGAAGTCCTCGGTCCGGCCGGACACGACGTCCGGGAAGGGGGCGTTCTCCACCTTCACCCGGTCGAGACCGGACCGGTAGGCGATGTTGGCGGCCATGCAGTACTCGTAGCCGCTCCTGACGGACTCCGGCGTGTCCCCGTTCCACCAGCCGGGAGCGGGCAGAGTCGTCTTGACCGTGAGGGCGCCCGCCGTCTCGGGCGACAACTGGAACTCCCCGTAGCGTCCCGAGACCGTGCAGTCGCCGAACTCGGCGTTCTGCGACTCCGACCCGCCCTGGTCACACGCCGATGTCGCGACGATGAGCGCCACGCTGACAGCCAGAGAGACGGTCGCTGCCGCGGCGCGCATCATTGCACCTCCGGTAGGGGCATACTCCTTGAGTCACCATAAATCACCACGAACCAAACGACTGCCGGAGCCACGGTGAGGACGCCCGGGCGCGTGATCGGCCCGGGCGGGTTTCCGGTGGGGTGCCCCGGGAGCTCGGGTTTCTGGTGTCGGGATCGTTCCGGTGACGGACAGCACTCCCCCACGCCTGTGCGGCTACCGCTGACCCGGTTCCGGACGCGGGCGACCGCGCGGGTCGCGTCCGAGGGGGCCGGGTCAGCCCGCGTCCATGGGCCGCTTAGGGTTCTGCTTGGTCAATCGGCGGTTGACCAGGGAGTTCAGGGCACAAGGGGGAGGCAGGGCGTTGGAGGACGCGAGCGGGGTGTTCCGGTCCCTCGAGGCGGACGATCCGGCTGTCGTGGGCGGCTATCGCCTCGCCGCGCGGCTCGGCGCCGGAGGCATGGGCCGTGTGTATCTGTCACACACACAGGGTGGGCGGCCGGTGGCGATCAAGGTGGTACGGCCGGAGCTGGCCGACGATCCCGACTTCCGGCGACGGTTCAGCCGTGAGGTGCAGGCGGCCCGCCGCGTCCGGGGCGCGTACACCGCGGAGCTGATCGACGCCGACAGCGACGGCGTACCGCCCTGGCTGGTCACGCTGTACGTGCCCGGCCCCTCCCTGGCGGAGGCTGTCGGCCGGGGCGGACCGCTGCCCGTACCGGCGGTGCTGTGGCTGATGGCGGGCGTGGCCGAGGCGCTCCAGGCGATCCACGCCGAGGGGATCGTGCACCGCGACCTCAAGCCGTCGAACGTCCTGCTGGCCGCAGACGGCCCACGGGTGATCGACTTCGGCATCTCCCTGGCCGCCGGGCTCAGCTCGCACACGGCTACCGGAGCGGCCGTCGGCACGCCCCACTTCATGGCTCCCGAGCAGGCGACGGCAGGTGAGGTCACCGCGGCGACCGATGTCTTCGCGCTGGGACAGACGGCCGCCTTCGCCGCGCTCGGCGAACCGCTGTACGGCTCCGGTTCCGCGCCCGGCGTGCTGTACCGGATCGTGCATGAGCAACCCGATCTCGCTCGGCTGCCCGGGCCGCTGCGACCGCTGATCGCCCGCTGTCTCGCGCCCGATCCACGGGAGCGGGCCACTCTGGCGGAGGTTCTGGGGTGGTGCCGGGAGCAGTTGGGCGCGGACGCCGACGCGGGTGCCGGACCGGCCGTATGGCGAGAGGTCGCGGGACGGCCGGACACGGTGCTCCAGGCTCCGGTTCCGGCCCCCACGCTGCGTCTGCCCCGGCCGCCATGGTTCCGCGGCCGGCGTGCCGCGCTGGTCTCGGCGGCGGCGGTCACGGCGGCGGCGCTGCTGACGACCGGCCTGGTGTGGGTGACGTCGGACGCGGGTGCCGGGTTCCGCGACTGGGTCGCGGGTGCGTCCCCGACCCACGGTCCTGAGGAGTCCGTACGCCCCTCGGCGACCAGCAGTGGGGCGTCGGGCACCGGGGACGACGACCGTCCCGGTACTCCCCCGGCCCCCGCCCCCTCCCGGATCGCCTCCGGGGCGTCGGGCGCCGTCGCCTACACCTCCCTGTACCTCGACGCGCAGAAGTCGCTGAGCTTCGGCGAGCCGGTGCAGCGCCAGGACCGCGAGGGCGACATCCGCTTCGACTGCGAGGAGGTCGGCTGTTCACTGGACAGCGACTCCAGCGTGTTCGTGCAGGTGTTCGGCGACAAGGCCGCTTCCCGGGGAGTGTGCGGCTTCCTCCTCTCCGGCACCGGCTCCGACTACCGCCACTGGCCTCTCGCCGCGGCGGCCAACGGCAGCCAGATCTGTGTCCGGCACTCCTCGGGCGACATCGCCCTGCTCGTGATCCGGACGAAGTCGACGGCGCTGCCCGAACTCGCCTTCATGCAGGTCGAGATGACCGTCTGGCGCAAGACGGCATAGAAGCGCGGGGTGTTGACCCGGCAGGGCCGGGTCCGCTCGGCGAACGGGCAGGCGGTCTTTCCCGGCGTCACGGGCAGCGGCGGCGCCTGGCCGCCGCTGCCCGTGACCACCGTGACCACGGCACGGGCGTGAGCCGTCACGCGGGCGAGCGTTGCCCGTCCTCCCGGGCGGCAGCCGTTCTCATCGGCGCCTCCCCGTCCGCGCCGCCCGGGTCGTGAGTTCCTCGTAGGCGGGGGCGTCGCCGGATCGCACACGCTCCCAGGCACGGGCGAACAGTTCGGGTACGGGGAGTACCGGAACGGTGCGCAGGCGGTCGTGGACCGGGTAGAGACCCTCCTTCCAGGTCTCGACCGGCAACGCGGCACCCTTCAGGTCGCGCCAGCCGCAGGGCAGGAAGAGAGTGCGGCCGGCGCGCGCCCGTTTGGCCTCGACGACGAGGTCGGTCGCGGCCAGTTCGGCGCGGGCCTTCTTCAGTCGGGCGGGCTTCCAGCCGGTCCAGCGGGCGCAGTTGCGGTCCGTGGGGTCGGGCAGGGCGAGCAGCTGGAGGTAGAGCGCCGCCGCGTCCTCGCCGAGGCCGTGCGCCGAGGAGACCTCGGCGACCAGCGCCGGCGAGCCGACCATGGGGTTCTGGGCGTACCCGGCGGGCCCCTCGGGGTCGGTGCCTGCCGCGAGGGCCCCGGCGAGGTCGTCGTCCAGGATCGTGCGCAGCGCGCGCAGTCCGGCGCCCCGGAGCGGACCGGCCAGCCCGTCCAGCAGCGCGAGGACCGCGTCGTCAGGGCCGGTGAGCCCGGCCGGGCGTACCAGCGTGGTCTCGCTGTCGCGGTGCCAGGGCCGCAGCACGATCGCCTCCCCGACGCGGGTGAGTCCGTGCGCGTCGCCGCCTCCGGTGGCCGGGAGGCCGTGGGCCTTGCGGATCTCGGCGGCGGTCGGGCTGCCCTGCTGGGTCCACTCGACGTCCACGTCGAGCAGCAGCTCCGGGTCGGCGAGGCGGCGGCGCAGCGCGGCGAGAGCCTCGGGCAGGGCGGCGCGCAGCGGGTGCCCGTACGGCAGGGCGTAGGCGAGCGAGGTCAGGGAGGCGACGGCCGTCACCAGGTCGCCTCTGCCGGGGAGGGCCTCGGGGTCCTCCGGGACGAGGTTGCCGTCCTTGTCCGGCCGCAGGACTGTCGTCCGGCTGATCCAGGGAGTGCGGCCCGGGTTGAGCACGGCCGCGGCGGCGGTGCAGGGCAGCCCGGCGAGGTCGGCCGAGACGTCCTCGGGCAGCCGCACGACGGTGCCCAGCCGTTCGGCCCACACCCGGCCCGCCGCGTCGGTGTCCGGCCCGGTCGTCCACAGCTCGGCGGGGTCGGCGGGCAGCAGGGCCCCCAGCAGCTCGGTGCGGTCCGTGGCGGACAGGGAGCCCAGCATGCCGTTGGCCTGGTCCATCTGCCGCGGCTTCAGGCCCATGAGGGTGAGCGCGTCGGTGTCGCGGTCGTGCGGCCGGGCGGCGAGCAGCACGGTGGCCTGGAGCGGGCCCAGCCCGCCGCGCGTCGCCGCGGCGAACGCGTCGACCGCTTCGGGCCGCCACGGCGCGGCTCCCTTGTCCCGGACCAGCCGGGCGACGGCGGCGAGCCCGTCGGCGGGGAACACGGACGAATGCCGGGTCTCCTCCTCCAGGGTGAAGCGCGCGATCGCGCCGAACGTCCCGGTGGGGTCGTGGTCCAGGGCGAGCCAGGTCACCTGGCCGCGGGCATTGTCGATGCGCTGGCAGCCGAGCACGACGACGGTACGGCCGTCGCGGCGCAGCACCTGGCCCACGCGCTGCTGCTTCTCCGCCGGCTCGGCCAGGACGATCACGCGCACCGTCTCTGCGGCCTCGGCGAGCGGTCCCTCGGCCAGGGCCTCGAACAGCAGGAGCAGCGCCTCGCGTTCGTCGTCGGGCACGGCCGGCGAGGCCGCGCGGTAGGCGAGCGGCCGCAGTGCGCCCAGCAGCGACGTCCAGATCGTGCCGATGGCGGGGATGGTGAGTTCGTCGCTGGTCCAGCCGTCGCCGAGCGGGGCCGGGCGTCCCTGTGCGGCGGGCAGCGGCATGCCCTCCGCGGGGTGCCCGGACAGCACGTGGTTGACCGCCCGGACCTGGCGGAGCACGGTCCACCGGTTCAGGTTGCCCCACCCGCCCCACAGACGCGCGATGCCGGAGGTGGCCTGGTTCAGCGTCCGGTCGTCACCGTGTTCTGGACTGTAGTCGGCGAACATGCCCTCGGTGCGGCGCCTGACCGGCGCGTGCTGCACGGGAGGGGCCGCGAAAGCGGCGGCGGCCTCGGTCAGCCGCAGCGCCGAGCGGACCAGACAGGAGATGCCGATGAGCAGCCGCTCTTCGGTGACTTCGGGCAGCGTCGTGGCCACGGCCCGCCGGACGAACCCGTCGGCGCTCGGGAGGGCGGCGCGGGTGGCCGCGTCGGCCGCGGCGAGCAGCGCACGGCACTCCTCCAGGGCAGCTGCTCCGGCGCGCAGCAGCTCGGCGGCCCGCTCGTCGCCGAGGGTGCGCAGCACCGCCGACGCCCGCTCGTCGCGGGGGCGCAGGGCGTGCCAGAACGGGATCGGCGGCACGTAGCGGGTGCCGCCGGCGAAGTCGCTGCCCCGGTCGCCCAGTGTCACCTGGCCGAGCAGGCCGTCCTCGGAGGTGTCGTCGGCCGCGAAGAGGGCGACGTTCCCGCCGAGGAGAGCGGCGACGGGCTCGGCGCCTCCGGGCAGCCGCAGGTTCCCGAGCGGTATGGCGTGGGTCCCGCGCGTGGTGACGGTGCGGCCGTCCGGCGCGCCGGCTGTCTTCAGCGTCTCGTCGCCGTCGCTCCCGGTGCGCACCCAGCGTCCGAGAACGGTGCCGTCGGTTCCGAACGGGCTGTGTTCGAGGCCGGGTTGCAGCGGCAGGACCTCGCACACCGCCTGATGCAGCGAGGTCTTCTCGCTGAGGCCCGACGCCAGGAGGGCGGGCAGCGAGGCACGGCCGTGTGTGCCGGTCGCCGGGTCGTACTCCATCCACACCTGCTGCTGGCCCTGCCTGCCCTGGCGCCACAGGCTGGTGCCGTCGCCGATCACCGGGCGGCTCGGCGGCAGCACGGTGTCCCCGGAGTGCAGGGCGCGGCCGCCGGTGGCCCGGCCGCCGCCGGGCAGCGGGATCGAGGGCAGGCCGACGTGCTGGCCGTAGCCGAGCCGCTCGCCGCCGAGGGGGAACACGTCCGAGGGGCGGGCGGACCAGTAGCCGAACTGCTTGCCGTCGTGCTGCCACATGACGAGCAGGTTCCCGTCGGTGAATCGGAACTGCGGGCGGCTCCAGCGGTCCGGTTGCACGGGCAGGCGCAGGTCGTGTTCGAGCAGTACCTTCTCCGGGCCGACGACGAACGCCTTGTTGCCCCGCGACACGATCAGTGCCGGCCAGGCCTCGGTGACCGACAACTGGTTGCGCTGGTCATCGGACCGGGGCTCGTCGCCGAGCAGCCGCAGTGCCTCGTCGAGGGCGGGCCAGCCCAGCTCGTCCATGATGCCCGCGCGCAGGGTGCGGCCGAGCAGCGGTGCGATCTCGTGGCCGGCGACCCGGGCGACGGCGTCGGCGTTCACCTTGTCGGCGACGGCGCGGAAGGACCGCAGCCGGTCCAGGGCCGCGCGGGCCCTGGGCAGTCCCTTGGCGCGGGTGAACTGTCCGGCCGCGTCGGTGAGCCACTCCCGCAGAATCCCGCCCAGCACCGGGTGCGCGGCGAGCGCCGCCAGCACCTCGGGCGAGGCCCGGTTGCCGCCCAGGGCACCGATCGCCTCGTAGAGCAGGCGCCGCAGCCGCGGGTCGGCCGCGGCGGCCTTCAGGTCGCGGCGGCCTGGCCTGTTCTCGCGCAGCCAGCGGTCGAGCCCCAGGTGGACGGAGGTGTGCGGGGCGGGGACCGACAGTGCGATGCCCTGTGCCGCGCACAGGTCCAGCAGGTCGAGGTCGGCACCCGCGTGCCAGCGGCCGGTGAAGAGGTCGACCGCCCGGCCGTCCTCGCGCAGGCGCGACGCCATCCGCTCGACGAGCGCGAGGGTGGCCTCGGAGCAGGTGGAGAACGTGCCTCCGTGCTTGCGGTGCCTGGCCCAGCGGCCGAGCCAGTCCACGGCGTCGACCGACTCGGCCGCTTCGCCGTCCTCGCCGGTCAGCAGGCGGTCGGCACCGGTCTCCGCCAGCAGCGCGAGCCAGAACTCGTCGTCCTGGACCGTGCGGCCCAGACCGCTCGGCGTGATCTCCAGCAGCCGCGTCCGCGTGGACGGCTGCTGCTCGGCGAGGACGGCGAGTGTGGCCCGGTAGGTGTTCCAGAAGGAGGCGGGAGCCCGCACCGCGGCCGGAGAGGCGATCAGATCGGCGACCAGGGAGCACTCCTCGGTGACCCGGGACAGTCCTGCCGCCTTGATCAGGCTCCGGGCGTCCTGCGGCAGCGAGGCGTACGGCGGCATGCCGGCCGCGCAGCGCTCCACCGTCAGCTGCCGGTACTGCGCCCACGCCTCGGCCGGGTCGAGCCGGCGGGCGAGGTCCCTCACATGCTCCTTGAGGGCCTTGACCGTCAGCGCCCCGGCGAACGCGAACTCCAGGAACACCGCCCGCTGCCGGTCCTCGTCGACGGCCAGCGCGTGCACCCGCTCGGCCTCGCGCGCCTTGCCGAAGAAGGCCGAGGCGTACGTCGTGTTCTCGTGCTGGAGGAAGATCCGCGCCGCCTGCTCGTAGAAGGTCGGCAGGAAGTGCGGGACCGCGCGCCCGAGACGCGCACCAAGGACCTCGAAGCTCTCCTTGGCGGCGCCGGGGCGGGACTTGGCCTGGCGGGCGAGCCGTTCGACGTCCTTGACCAGGGCCAGCGCGTGATGGCCGTTGGCCGGGTCGTTGACCAGCGCCCAGGCGGGAAAGCCCAGGGCCTCCCGGCGCACCTGGCCCACCTCAGGGGCCTCCGGATCGCGGGAAAGGCCGAGGAACTCCAGGGCGAGGTCCTCCGCCTCGCCGAGAGTGCCCGGCACGAGCCGCACGACACGCCGGTCGCCGAGGGCGGTGTGGGTGTAGGCGCGGACGGTGAGGGCGTCGGCGTCCTCGCGGGCGGTCGTGGCCGGCGGCAGGATCGCCCCCGCGTCCAGCAGCGCGGCCGCGGTGGTCTCGTCGTACAGGCTCACGCGGCCTTCTCCTCGTCCTCGATGTCGCGTCCGGCGTAGAGCGCGGCCGCCATGCGCATGCCCTCCGACCAGACCACCGGCCCGACCTGACCGAGCCTCAGCGCCCGTCCCGAGCCGTCCGCGAAGGTCAGCGGGCCGGTCTCGGTCTCCAGGTAGTTCTCGTAGTCGCCGATCCAGACCCGGGCCTCGACCGCGCGGCCGTCCTCGCGCAGGGAGCAGACGGCGTCGCCGCCCCGGACGCGGTGACCGAGCTGGGTGGCCCTGGCGTGCAGGAAGCGCAGTTCCTTGAACACCCCGCCCGCGTACTCCTCGACGGCGTGCGCCTCCGCGTCGAGACCGTCCGGCCGGTGCCACACTCCGCGCGTGAGCTGCTGGGCGCTCTGCTCCAGGCCGAGTTCGACGGCGAACTCCCGCAGGTCCTCCAGGTCGTCCAGGAGCACCGGGTGCGGGATACGGACGAGGTCGGGGCTGATGCGCACGGTGTCGCCGTCGAGGTCGATGAGTCCCAGCCCGCGGTCGAGGTCGGCGTCGCGGAGGAATCCGGCGACCCCGCCGTCGGGTCCGGTGACGACGAGGTCGCGCAGTGCGCTCTGCCAGGCCGGATCGGGCCACACCCGGGCGATGACGGCGAGGGGAACCGGGAGCGAGTGCACCATCCACCGCTCCACGTCGGCCAGGCACTGCCGCTCGTGCCGCTCCAGCCATTCCGCGAGCTGGCGCAGTCCCACCACGGCGGGATCGTCAGCGAGCTTGGCCGGTACGGACTTCAGCCGCCGCCCCGCCGCATTGCGGCAGATCACCTTCCCCGCGTCCAGCGCCACCTCGTAGTCGCCGGCCGTCACCCACCCCACACGTGCCTCCCCGCACTTCACTGATCAAGTGACGGGAACTCTAGGGCAGGCCACTGACAACGCCGTCGACGGCCTCGTGCGCCGGTCCGTGCAGGGCGTGGAGCGGTCGGTCCGCGCGGGGCGTCGAGCGGTCGGTCGTGGTCGGTGCGGAGGGCAGCCCTGGTGGGGCGTGCACCGCGGCTGTGCGGCGGCCTGGCCGGCGACATCACTTCGCCCCCGCCGCCGGGACACCGGGCCGAGGCCCCCATTCGCGGCGTTCGCCTGTGCCTTCCGGGGCCGTCCGGCAATATGCCGTTCGTGGGGATATCGAGGGTGGCATTGGATGAGCCCGTCGCGCACGAGCCGACGTTCGACGCCGAGTTGAAGGCCGCAGCAGGCGAGAGAGACGCGACACGGGTGCCGCTGAGCCGCGGCTCGCGCCGGGCCTTCGGCGGCCGCGCACCCGCCGGGGAGGTCAGATGACCCGCGGCCCCAGCGGGCCGTTCGAGGCGGACGGGCAAGGAGATCCGATCGCCGTGATCCTCACGGCCCTGCCTGTGGAGTACGAGGCCGTACGGGCCCATCTCACCGACCTCGAGAGCCTCGTGCATCCCTCCGGCACCCGGGCCGAGCGCGGGCGGCTCGCCGGGACCTCCTGGTACGTCGCACTCGCCGAGATCGGTCGGGGCACGCTGGCCGCCGCCGCCCTCACCGAGCGCTTCCACGACTGGCTGCGCCCGCAGGCCCTGTTCTTCGTCGGCGTCGCGGGTGGGCTCAAGAAGGACATCGAGGTCGGGGACGTCGTGGTCGCCACCAAGGTGTACGGCATCCACGGCGGCAAACAGACCCCGGAGGGCTTCCTCGTACGCCCCGAAGCCTGGCGGACCTCCCACCGCCTCGAACAGGCCGCCCGCCATGCCCTGCGCGGCAGAGCCCACTTCGCGCCCGTCGCCGTGGGAGACGTCGTCCTCGCCGACGGCGCCTCCGCGATCGCCCGCCACCTCCACGAGCACTACAACGACGCCGTCGCCATCGAGATGGAGGCCACCGGCGTCACACAGGCCGCGCAGCTCACCCGTGACCTGGAGGCTCTGATCATCCGCGGCATCAGCGACAAGGCCGATGCCCACAGACACGAACTCGACGCGGAGGGCTCCCGGTCCAGAGCCGCCGGCAACGCGGCCGACGCCGCGATGACACTGGTGCGGCAACTGGACAAGGACCGTGCCGCGGCGCGCACACGGCAGGACCCGGAGTTCGACACCGCGCGTCAGTCGTACTTCCGGCGGCTGCGCCGGAAGTACGAGGAGGTCGCGGTCCTGGCCTCGCGGAGCGATCCGGTCCGTCCGCCGCTCCGGCTGAGTGACGTGTTCGTCCCGCCGACGGTTCGCATGGAGCCGTGGGCGGTGAAGCCGACTGTGGTGGAGCCGCCGGACGGTCGGACGGGGAGCACGCCGGCCGCGGTCGAAGCCGGAGGGGACCGCCGGCCCGCGGTCGGCGACGACGCGTCGCAGGACCACGTCCGGCAGGCGTACAGTGACCGCCCCGCCCGCCCGGTCCTTCAGGTACTGGCCGAGGAGTCCGCCCAGCGGATCGTGCTGCTCGGCGACCCGGGCGCGGGCAAGTCGGCGCTCGCCCGGTACCTCGCGCTCGCCCTCGCGGAGGCGACGGACGGCGACTCGGTCCTCGCCCCGCTCGCCGGATCGCTGCCCCTGCTGGTCGAGCTGCGCGCGTACACCGACTCGCGATGGCGCACGAGTACCCTCTTCGATCTCGTCGAGCACCGGTACCACACCGACGTACGAGGCCGGCCGCGCGACCTGCTCGAGGGATACCTGCGGTCCGGTGGCCGCGCGGTGGTGCTGTTCGACGGACTCGACGAAGTGTTCGACCCACGATTGCGTGAGCAAGTCGCCGATGAGATCGCCGAATTCGCGGAGCGCCACCCGAGTGCCCGCGTCGTGGTGACGTCCCGGGTGATCGGATACCGGCGGCAGGAACTCGAAGGGGCGGACTTCCGCACGTACAGGATTCAAGCCCTGGACCGGGCACGGATCGACACGTTCGTGACCGGCTGGTACCGGCTGGCCTGTCCGCAGCAGCCAGCCGAGGCGGCCCGCCTGCGCGAGCGGCTGCTGGCGGCCGTCGACGACTCGCCGTCGGTCGGCGAACTGGCCGGCAACCCGCTGATGCTCACCATGCTGGCCCAGCGAGGGGAGCAGCGGGATCTGCCGCGCGACCGGCGCGGAGTCTACGAGCAAGCCGTGACCACCTTCATCGCACAGTGGGATCCGAGCCGCTACCAACGCGACGAACAGACGGCCCAGGACGCGGGCCGCCTCAACGAGTCCGAACGGCTGGAGCTGCTGCGCCGCGTGGCCCGTCGCATGCGGGGCGGCTCGGCCGGGGCGGCCGCGAGCCTTCTTTCCTACCAGGATCTGACCAAGGAGCTCGCCGACTACCTGCACGAGCACCCCAGGCTCTCGCGTGAACGCTCCATGGCACTCGCCCGCGCGATGGTCGACGAGTTCCGCGCGCGCAACAGCATCCTCAGCCACTTCGGCGACGAGCGGTACGGCTTCGTCCACCGCACCCTGCTCGAGTACCTCGCCGCTGCGGACATCCAGCACCAGGTCACCGTCGAACGCAGCCTGAGCGAGCACGCCCTCGTCCATCAGGAGTACGGCCAGAACTGGGCCGACCCCACCAAGCACGAAACCCTGGTCCTCGTAGCCGGAATGGTCGAACCGCGCCTCGCCGGCCGGATCGTCGACCACCTCCTCGCGGCCGATCCGCTGTGGTTCGTCCAGCGGCCCGGTTCGTCGAGCGAGACACCCCACCACATCGTGCTCGCCGCCCGGTGCCTCGGCGAGGTCCGTGACCCCGGCCAACTGCCCGACCAGTGTTCCGCCGTCGTCGACGCGGTCATCGCGCTGATCGAGCACATGGTCGAGCAACGGGCCCGCCCCGGTTCCCCGGTCACCCTCGCGGTCGTGGACACCTTCCCCCCGGTGCTCGGCCGCCTCGCCACGCGAAACACCGGGATCCGCAGGCGCTACCACGACTGGTACCTGGCGCACGGCCAGTTCCTGAGCGTGACGCGGGAGGGGGAGAACTTCGCCTGGTCCGAGGTACCCCCGGCCGCTCGAGTCGGAGCTGCTCTGTTGCGCGACGACAGCGACTTCCGCGAAAGCCTCGTCAGTCAGGCGGTCTTCGGATCCACGCCCGCCCGCAAGGAGGAAGCGGTGCGCGCGCTCATACAGGAATGGCCCAAGGATCCTGAGGTCGCCGGACTGCTCCGCGAGCTCGCCGAGACGGACCCCGACGGGAACATCAGACACGGCTCGCTCCAACTGCTCGCCATGACCTGTCGTCAGGATCGTTCAGTCCTGCACTGGTTGCTGACATGTCTCACCGACGACGACACCTACTTACGGCGTGGCGCGCTGGCCGCACTCGCCGACGGCTGGCGCGACGAACCCGAGACGTTCGCCGTGGTACGCCGGTCTGCAACCGATGACCGGGACGACCGGGTCCGCCGCACCGCGGTGCAGTGCGTCGCGACCTGCTGGCCGGGAGACCCTGACGCCGCGGCCGTGGTACGCGAGCGCGCGGCCCGCGATCCCGACCCGTATCTGCGGACCGTCGTCTTCGACATTCTCGTCGACGGCTGGCCCGACGATCCACAGACCACGGCACTACTGCGTTCGATCGCCGCCGACACCGGTGACAAGGCATGGGTCAAGGAGGCGGCCGAGCGGGCGCTCGCCCGCGCCAGGACCCGCTGGGTCCGCCCTCCCGCCGTCCGCTCGGCTCTCCCATCGCCCTCGGACGATCCGCGACACGCCGAGCTGAAACACCTCGTCGTCGACCGGCGCGCCGATGCCAAGACCCCCATGCTGCTGCGCGAGCGGGCCGAGACCCACCCCGACGACACGGTCCGCGTCGCCGCGGTGCGGGCGCTGGCCACCGGCTGGCACACCGACCGGCACACACTGCCGTGGCTGTGCGAGCTGGCCACTTCCGGCGCGAGCGAGCCGGTACGGCACGCCGCGCTGCGGGCCGTCGGCTCGGTCTGGCCCGGTCATCCCGACGCAGCGGCACTGCTACGCGGCGTCGCCACCGGCGAGGGCGAGTCGCACACCCGTGAGACGGCCGTCCTCGCCCTCGCCGCCGGATGGCGTGACGACCCGGGGGCCGAGTCGTCGCTTCGCGAGCTCGCCGTCGCCGACCCCGCCGCGGACGTACGGGCGACGACGGTACGGACGCTCGGGGCCTGCTGGCGCGACCACTCCGGCACCGTCGCACTGTTGCACGACAGGGCCGAGCGCGACCTCGATCCCTCTGTCCGGTGGGCAGCCGTCCAGGCCCTCGTCACAGGCCGTCGCACTCCGCAGACCGCAGCCCTGCTGCGGCGCATCGCCGACAACGACCCCGACGATCAACTGCGCTCGGGCGCCGTACATCGCCTGGCGAAAGGCTGGCGCGACGATCCGGAGACAGGCGCGCTGCTCCGGCGAATCGTCACCGGAGGAGTCGGCAGCCGCGTCCGACGCACGGCGATCCAGGCACTCGCAGGCGGCTGGCGCGACGACCCCCTCACCGGGACACTGCTGCGCGAGCGCGCCGCCGACGACTCCGACTGGTCCGTACAGCGGGCGGCCGTGGAAGCACTCGCCGAACGCTGGCCGCACGATCCGGAGATCCAGGAACTCGCCGAAGCCTTCGCGAACGACGACTGGTAGGTGGTCGGAAGGGTGTCGGTGTCGCTGTTGATGTCGCACTACTGCACGGCGAGGCAGAAGGCGCTCAGTGCTCCAGATCCGCGCGCATGGCGACGAAGAGTTCTCCCGCGTCGGCGAGGGTGCTGTTCTCGAAGAGTGCGACCGCTGCCGTGCCCTCGTCGGCCCAGCCGCAGATGACGTTGCCGTCCTCACTGAGGGAGGCGAGCAGGCATTCCACCGAGCCGCCGAGCGGCCCCGGCTCCACCGGCTCCGCCTGCGGGTTGCCCAGCTCCGGGTCCCACTGGATGTACTCGAGCATGCCCCGGAACAGGTGCTCTCGGCGCTTGTTGGTGTCCTCGGGCACGTGGTCCACACCCTCGAACAGCACCGGCGCGTCCTGACTGCCGGCGGCACGGTAGTTGCCGACGACCAGCGTCATCCCGTCGCGCATCTCGCCCGGGTCCACCGGAACGTCCGTCAGGGCTTCGCTGCCTGTCAGCTTGTCCAGTCCGCCCGCTGTCGGCGCGTCCACCAGGGTGCGCGGGCCGCTCGGCTCCGGCTTGGGGTTCGGCGACGCCGGTTCCGAGGCGTCCCCACTCGGAGAAACGGCTCCGCTCGGAGAAGTGTCTCCGCTCGGAGAAGCGGCGGGGAGGGCCACGTCCTCCGTCCGGCAGCCACCGACCGTCAGGATCGCCAGCGCCACGACGGCCGTCAGACCCGCTCTTCTTGCGGATGCACGCTTCATGGAATTCCCTGTTGCTCGACTCACGGTGTTCATCGCCGCTCCGAGCGGCAACCATCGTCAGTGACGACCGATTCCAGCCACGCGGTTCCCGCCTCCCCGGGTGTCCGCGCACGGCTTGGCCGGAGGGACGTTCTCACCGCCCCGGACGATCCGGCAGCGGGAACCCACGGCCCCCAGCCTTCCGCGAAAGCCCTGACAGGCGGCCGGCCCGAGAGGCTCGCCTGACAGGCGGCCGGCCCGAGACGCCCGCCCCTATTTCCGCACCCACTCCGCCGGCTCGGCGTCCACGGCCAGGCTGAACTGCAACAGATGACCGTTGCGGTCGGCCATGAGGAAGATCGAGTCGGGCTGACGGCACTCCTCGGCCGCGTCCGCCGCGTAGCTCGCCGGGCTCAGCGTCAGCACCGGGGACACGGCGCCGACGACGAAGGTGTTGTCGCAGCTCTCCGAGCCGTCCTCCGAGACACCCGACTCCCAGATCTGCACCAGACGGCCACCGACCGGCCCCTGGGTCACCCGGAGCATCGCCTTCTCGCGATAGACCTCGTTCGCGGGCACCCAGACGCCGACATACTCGTCCGGCACCGCCTTCCGCCCGCCGGACGACCGGTACAGCTCGGCCGTCAGGTCACCCGCCTTCCACACCAGTACGTCCGGCGACCGTACCGTCAGAGTCTGCTGCGACAGCGGCTCGCAACGCCCCCGCGGCACCTCCGCGGTCACCTGGCTCTTGCCGACGATCAGGGCGTCCGCATCGGCGGAGACCAGCTCACCGCGCCCGGTGCACTGCGCGTAGCCGCCGGTGTCGATGTACGCGGCGACCTTGTCGCCCGGACGGCCGGTGGAGATGTCCAGGCGCAGCACCCGCCTCGGGTAGTCGACATCGCCTTTGAGTACGCCCTCCCAGGCGCCGACGAAGTCCTTCGGGACGCTCGGCCCGGAACCGGCCGACGCCGCCGCTCCGGAGGCCGACGAATCCGAGGAGGCCGAGCCGGTCACGGAGGGCTTCCCGTCCGCCCCCGGATCGGCGTCGCCGTCGAAACGCAGCGCCAGCGCCGTGCCGGCGGCGATCGTGGCGAGTGCCAGCCCTCCCGCGAGCAGCGGCTTCCACCGTTTCCCGGACCGCCCCAACGCCGGTGAGCCCTGCGGCGGCGTCTCCGCGGTGAGCAGCCTGGCGGCGAGCCTGCCGAGGTCGGCCAGCAGCTCTGCGGGCAGCCACGGGTCGGAGGCGTCGGTGCGGGTGAGGGTGGCGATCTGCTCAGCGGTGGGCCGCCGTTGCGGGTCCTTGGCCAGGCAGGCGGCGACCAGGGGGGTCAGTGTGTCCGGCACACCTCCGAGGTCCGGCTCCTCCTCGGCGATACGGAACATCAGCGCGTGCAGCCCCACTTCGGCGGAGCCGAACGGCAGCCGCCCCGTGGCCGCGTACACCAGCACCGACCCGAGGCTGAACACGTCGGAGGCGGGTGTCACCTGGTGCCCGCGCACCTGCTCGGGCGACATGAACGCGGGTGAGCCGATCACCAGCCCGGTGGAGGTACGCAGACCGCTCGCCACGGTGTCCAGGGCGCGCACGATACCGAAGTCGATGACGCGCGGGCCGTCGACGGTCAGCAGGATGTTCGACGGCTTGAGGTCTCGGTGCACCAGGCCCGCGCCGTGGATGGCGCGCAACGCCCGGGCGAGGCGCCCGGCCAGGGACTGCAGCGTGGCCTCGGGCAGCGGCCCGTAGTCCGAGTCGACGACCTGCTGCAGGGAGGGACCGGGCACGTACTCCGTGGCGACCCAGGGTGCCGCGGCCTCGGTGTCGGCGCCGAGGACCGACGCCGTCCATTCGCCGCCCACCCGGTGCAGCGCGGCGACCTCCCTGTGGAACCGGGCACGGAACTCGGGGTCCTCGGCCAGCTCCGCCTTGACCACCTTCACCGCCGCGGCCCGACCGCCCGCGGAACGTCCCAGGAAGACCTGGCCCATACCGCCGGCACCCAGCCTGCCGATCAGGGTGAACTCCCCGATCTGCCGCGGATCCCCAGGCTCCAGGACGTGTCTCACTGCCCCGCTCTCCCCCGTTCGACAAGCTGCTCTGCGCGGCGGCGACATTACTCCAGTCGCAAGTGGGTCACCCTCGATCCCCTCCCTCGCTGCCCCGGCCGGCTTGGATCGCCGCGCCTCTCAGTACGGTCCGCACGGCATCGACCGGGTCGGGAGGTTCCACGAGTTCCTCGGTGGCGACGGCCACGAGGCGCGCTGGCGGGGCACCGTCCAGCAGCGCGCTCACGTACTCGATGGCCTCCGCAGGAGAGAGCACTGGCAGCCGTCGGCGCAGCACCCGCACGGCGGGCATGCGTCCGAGTGTGGCGGCTGCATCGCGGAGCGCATCGTGCAGTTCGTCCACCGCGGTACGCACCGGCAGGCCACGTATCCGCGACCGGTAGTCGGTCTCCCATGCTCCGGTCACCGCGGAGACAACGCCGATCTGGTGCAGTGTGCCGTCGACCCGGTCGACCAGGTACGGCCCGGTGCCGAGCAGCAGGTACTTTGAGTTCCCGGTGCGTTCGTACTCCTCGGACTGCCAGGAGACTATCCACACCAGTTCGTGCTCCTCCACGTCGCCCACGGCCATGCGCACGGCGCTCACATCCGCGACCCGCTGCTCCTGGTAGTCGCGCTCCAGTTGCCGTTCGACAGCTTGAACTGCCGCTTCTCGCTCGATCACACGTGCAGCATCCCTCCAACTCGCAGTGACGACCAGTGAATTCACGCGCAGACCAACCACGGTGGGCGTCAATCCGCTCATGCCGGACCAGTCCAACAACCTCTCAGGTCCCGGCCGGCTCTGTCGTGCCCGGACAGGGCCTCCCTCCGGAACTCCCGGGGAGAAATCCCGTAGGCGCTCCGGAAGGCGCGGGTGAAGCTCGATGC
The DNA here is from genome assembly GCF_055587025.1 of Streptomyces sp. NPDC048600. NCBI lineage: Bacteria > Bacillati > Actinomycetota > Actinomycetes > Kitasatosporales > Streptomycetaceae > Streptomyces > Streptomyces sp. NPDC048600. Next base: position 119,533 of record NZ_JBVJGZ010000018.1, read on the forward strand.
GGAATGCAGGCCCCAGCGCGCTGCGATGGTGCAGACGGGGGCACCGCGCAGTGAGCTGTCCGCCCGGTCGCGGCGGGTGCCCTCAAGTCGCTGGGCGCGAATCGAGGCCGAAATGGTCTCGCCGGGTACCTGCTGCTGGAAGATCCGGTGCAGATAGCTGAGCGAGATGTGACGCGTCGGCGATCACGCGCGGTGTCAGGTCGGGACCGTGCAGGTTCTGCCGGACGAACGCCCGCACGCGTTCCACCAGGACAGTGCCGCGCGCTTCCGGTGACAGGGCGCACTGTTCTTGTGGTGGCACCACATACGCGAAGGCCGTGCTCCTCCGTGCTGCGCTGCGCTTCGGGGCTGCCCGTCAACCGGTCCCACACGGAGATCCGTGTGGGACCGGTTGACGGGCTGCCGCCCGGGACCGCCGTAGCCGCCGGGTCAGAAGATGCGCTGGCCGGGGGTGAGGATGCCGTCAGGGTCGTAGAGGTGGCGTGCCGTACGGAACTCGTCCCAGAAGGAACCGAAGTGGTGGACCCAGTCGTCCTGGGTGAGCGGCACCGATCCGATCGGGTACCAACGGCCGCCGGCCTCGCGGGTGGTGTCGTGCTGTTCGCGGTTCGCGGCGACCATTTCCTCGGCGGAGTCCGCACCGGGCGATGCGGTCTTGAGGAGGGAGAAGAGGTAGACCAGGTCACCGTCCGGCATGACGGGAAGCGGTGTCCTGCACTTCGCGGTGAGTACGGGGTAGAGCAGGACGACCGCGGTCGCGCCGAGCGCGCCGGGCTGAGGCCGGAGAGGGTCTTCGTGACGACGGCGTTCACGGTGGAGGCCGGGAGGAAGCTGTCGTACCAGGGGTGGGGGCGCTGCCACTCGCCCATGCCCTTGAACGCTTCCACCGCGGGCGCGAGCCGGTTGAGGAAGTCGAAGTAGGGGACGTCCTGAGCCTCCACCGTGGCGGGTTCGAGGTCGCCGGTGAGCCGGGCGTCGTCGGCTGAGGTCCCGTCGTAGGAGGCGGCCTCGATCATGTAGGTCCAGCCGTCCGGGGTGGGAAGCGCCTGACCGACGAGGTAGTCGAACCGTCCGTCCTGCACCAGCGCGGCCTGCTGCGCGGTCATGGCCTCGACGGTCGAGTAGGTCAGGACATAGTGCCGTACCGAGTGAGGGGCGGGGACCAGGGAGAGGGTGGCGCTGGTGATGATCCCGCACTGTCCCAGCCCGCCGAGGACGGCGCGGAAAAGGTCCGGATGCACGGTGGGCGAGCAGGTCTTGATCTCGCCTTCGCCGGTGACTAGCTGAACCTCGAGCACGTTGTCGACCTGCCGGCCGTGCCGAACAGTCTGTCCGCCGAGGCCACCGGCGGAGAGCGTGCCGCCCACGGACAGTTCCAGGTAGTCGGTGAAGGCGGGCGGGGTGAGGCCCTGGGACATCGTGGCGCGGACGAGGTCGCTCCACACGACTCCGCTCCCGACGACGGCGGTGTCCTCGCGTATCTCGATGGTGTTGAGCGAACCGAGTTCGACGACGAGTCCGGAGGGTACCTGGGCCTGTCCGTTCGTCGAGTGTCCCTGGCCTCGTCCGGCGACCTTGAGTCCGCGTTCGCGGCAGTGGCGGACCATCGCGGCGACATCCTCGGCCGAGCCCGGTCTCAGGACCGCGGCGGGCTGTTGGTGGACCAGGCCTCCGAAGTCGGTGGCCGCCGCTTCCAGAGCGGCCTGGTCGAGGCGCAGCTCGCCGTCCAGCGCGGGGACCGCGCCGAAGGGGTTGCCGACGCCGTCGGATCCGGTCATGTCCGGCTGGGGGGTGGGAAGTTCGGGTGTCAGGGTTGCTCCAGATCGGGCTTGGATACGAAGGCTGCCCCGACGTGGTTCAAGTCGTGGTGGCGTGCGCGGTCCCGCAGGACGGGCAGCCGCGCCGGGTGCCGACACACTTCGCGCGCAGGGGATGCGCATTCCGGAGCACAAAAACCTGACGTGACGTCAGTCGCCGTGCCGCGAAGCGGACAAGAGCCCCAAGCGCCTCCCGGTAGGTGTCGGAGTGGCAGTCTTGACACGCTATCCGGGGCCGAGGGCTCATTGCCGCCGCTTTCGGCGGATTCCTGACAGAGGCCCGACGCCTGCCGGATTGTGACGCTCCAGTTGTGGACAGACCTCGCCCGGCTCGCCCACAGTCAGTCCTTCACCGAAGCCCTCTCGATGGCCTCACGAATACGGGAGTACGTGCCGCAGCGGCAGACGTTCTCGATGCGGTCGATGTCGGCGTCCGTGGGAGCAGGGGTCCGTTTCAGGAGGGCCGCCGCGGCCATGATCTGGCCCGGCTGGCAGAAACCGCACTGGGACACGTCGCAGTCCAGCCAGGCCTGTTGGACGGGGTGGAGGGTGTCGCCGTCGGCCAGGCCCTCGATCGTGGTGACCTCACGGTCCAAGCAGTCCGCGACCGGCACGACGCACGGCTGGACCTCCTCGCCGTCGAGGTGACTGGTGCAGGCGCGGCAGACTCCCACGCCGCAGCCGTACTTGGGGCCGGTGACGTTCAGCAGGTCACGCAGCACCCACAGCAGCGGCATGTCGGCGGGGGCCTCGACGGTGACCGGCTTTCCGTTGAGGACGAAGGAGTAGGAGGGCATCGGTACCTTCTCGGACGGTGATCGGAGAGTCGGTCAGAAGTTGAGCGGGAAGCGGCGGGGCTTGGTGCCGGTGGCGCGGGCGTAGGCGTTGGCGACGGCGCCAGCGGCGGCCGGGACACCGAGTTCGCCGGCGCCACCTGGCTCGCCCCGGGACGGCATGATGTGCGCCTCGAAGCGCAGCGGGGCGTGCCGTTGGCGGGCCCAGTGGAAGTCGGCGAAGCTGCTCTCGCGCACCGCGCCCCGGTCGATGTGCAGGCCGGCCCGGAGCACGGTGGAGATGCCGTCGACGGCGGTTCCCATCAACTGGGCCTCCAGGCCTCGCGGGTTGACCGCGGTTCCGACGTCAGCCGCCATGACCACCTTGGTCACCCGGGGATTCTTCGGGTCGGTGGCGTCGATCTCCACCAGGCAGGCCACGCAGGAGCCGTACTCCTCGTGCACCGCCACACCCTGGGCGTGGCCGGCGGGCATGGTCCGGCCCCAGTGTCCGGCGGTCGCGACCTTGTTGAGCACGACCTTGACGGCCTTGCTCCTGAGAGTGGTCCGCCGGAAGGTGACGGGGTCCTTGCCCAGTCGTGCGGCGACCTCGTCCACGACGATCTCCTCGGCGGTGCGCACCGTCCCGGAGTCGACCGAGCGCCAGGCGCCCAGGGGCATCGCCAGCCCGACCGAGCCCGAATCCCCGGACAGGCGGCCGAAGTTGTACAGCCCGCTGTCACTGGGCAGCGGGCCGGCGGCGCGGGCGGCGGCTCCGCCCTGGGCGGCCACGCCCTCGAACGACTCGCTCACCGAGGCCGTCGCATGGGCGAAGGCGACCACCCTTCCCCGTGCGTAACTGGCACGTATCCGGTGGTGGGAGGCGGGGCGCATGCGGCCGTGCCGGATGTCGTCGGCGCGGCTCCACATCAGCTTGACCGGCAGTTTCGCCTTCTTCGAGATCTGCGCAGCCTCGATCGCGGCGTCGTAGTCGAGCCTGCGTCCGAACGAGCCGCCGCCACGCACGACATGGACCCGGACCTTCGACTCCGGCAGTCCGATCTCCCCGGCGATGCTGCTCCGCGCGCTCTGCGGTGTCTGCGAGGAGAACCAGATCTCGGCCCGGTCGGCCCGCACGTCGGCCACCGCGGTCAGCACCTCCATCGGCGCGTGGCTGACGAAGGCGAACGCGAACTCCGCCTCGACCTGCGCCGATCCGCTGGGCGCGGCGCCGAGCCGGGGGACGGCCGCCCTGAGCCGGGAGCGGATGGCGGCGTCGGACAGCTGTGCCAGCGGGCCGGGCGCCCAGGTGATCTTCAGGGCGTCGCGGGCCTTGAAGGCGTGGTGGAAGGAGTCCGCCACCACGGCGACACCGCCCGCGATCCGGACGACCGCGCGGACGCCGGGCAGGGCGCGGGCCTCCCGGGCGTCGACCGAGACGGCCTTCCCGCCGATCGTCGGAGGTCGGGCGACGACCGTGGGCCTGGCCCCGGCCGGTGTCAGGTCTCCGGCGAACTTCGCCTTGCCGGTGACGATGTCGCGGGCGTCGATGCGGGTGGTCGGACGCCCGATCACCCGGTGCCGGGAAGGCGGCTTCGGCTTGCCCGGCACGGCCGTCCGGCGAATGCCGGCAGCGTCGGCCGTGAGGGACCCGTAGGTGGCCGTGCGGCCGTCGGGGGCGATCACCGTGGTGTTGGCGGTGCGCAGGGTCCGGGCGGGCAGGTGCCATCGGCGGGCGGCGGCGGTCACGAGCCGGGCGCGGGCGACGGCGGCCAGCCGCCGGGCCGGCCCGTACAGCGAGCTGACCGAGCTGGAACCGCCGGTGAACTGGTTGCCCCTGGTCCGGGCGTCGGCGAGCGGGATGTCGACGTCGACGAGCCGGGCGTCGAGTTCCTCGGCGATCATCATGGCGACCGCGGTCGTGACGCCCTGGCCGACCTCGGCGCGCGGCAGCCGTACGACGATCCTGTTGGCCCGGGTGACCTCCAGGACCAGCCTCTCCTCGTCCTCGCCGGTCACGAGGACGTCGGAGGGCCGGGCGGCGCCGTCGGCGCGCTCCTCGGCTCCCTGCGCGGACGGCGCGTCGCAGCCGAGCGGTGCGGCGATGGTCAGGGTCGTCGCGGCGAGGGAGTAGACCACGAACTTCCGGCGGGACAGCTGGCGGGCCAACGGACACTCCTCTGCGAGAACACGGGACCGGTTCTCCTGGTAGGAGGTGTAGGTGCTCCGCGAGGTTCCCTGGGGGCCTTACCCACTGCCCCGAGGTTCCCTCGGTGCATCACCCACTCCCCCGGCGTACACGCACGTGCATCCGTGACGAGGGAGGCTCACCGGGGCTGTCGGTCCCAGAACGAGCAGTTGTGCTCGGAGTGGGCATCGACCGGTCGGATGCCGCCCGGTCCGGGAGCCAGCGACTGCACCGACGTCGAGAGCGGCGCCGAAGCATGCAGGACAGGCCAGAGCGGGGCGTCGGGCGCGTTCGGGTCGCCGGTGTCCGCGAAGCGCGTCCAGTAGTCGACCATGCGGTCGGACAGGGCGCGCTGGGGCTCGGCCGGCGGACGCTCGGTGGGCAGGGAGGAGAACAGGTACGGCATCTCGAAGCCGTGCGCCGCGCCGTAGGGGAAGGTCGGGTCGGACGGCAGACCGGCGAGGACCGGAGCGTGCGGATCGTTGAACTCGTAGCCGTACAGGGCAAGACCGGGAGCGTGAGCGGCCATCGTCCTTCCGGCTGCGAGCGTGGTGCAGGCGAAGGACCGGTCGGTCAGGACCGCGGCCCAGGCCAGTGCGGGCGTCGGGTGGCCCGATGCCGGGTACCGCGCCTCGACGGCCGGGGCCGAGAGCCCGAAGGCGTCCGTCAGGCGGGCACGGTAGTCGCTTTCGGTGCGGATCGGGAACGCGGCGAGCGACAGGCCGACGAACATCCGCATCTCGTCGTGGTTGGTGCCCTGGATCACCGGCACGTGATGGAAGCGCCCCGACGCGAGGGCCTGGTACGGCGCCTCAGGCAGCAGCACGTTGCCGAAGGCGGGCCGGTTGAAGGACTGCATCAGCGGCGCGGTGGCGAGGCGCTCGGTACTCAGGCCGCGCAGGCACGCCATCACCTTGTCCTCGCCGCCCGCAGCACAGCCCAGTTGGCGGGCGGCTTCTGATCCGGCGTTCTGGACATCGCGCTGTGACGCGAACGGCTCGTACGGCGGTGTTCCGGGTCCCAGGGCGCCGGGCGGGAAGGAGGTGAGGCAGGAACCGCTTTGCAGCACCGCCCGTTGGAAGAGGCCTGCGGCGGTCGGGGAGGTGAGGTGCGTACAGATGCCGAGCGCTCCCGCGGACTCGCCGAACAGCGTGACACGGTCCGGATCACCGCCGAAGCGCGCCGCGTTCGCCCGCACCCAACGCAGGGCGGCCTGTTGGTCCGCCAGGCCGAACGGTGGCGCTGAGCCCAACTTCGGGTGGCCGAAGTAGCCGAACACACCCAGGCGGTAGTTGACCGTCACTACGACCGTGTCGCCCCTGACCGCGAGGTGTTCGGCGCTGTAATCGCTGCCGGAACCACCCAGGAATGCCCCGCCGTGCATCCACACCATGACGGGCCGCTTCCGCCCGACATCCTTCGGCATGGGCGTCGGCATCGTGATGTTGAGGTAGAGGCAGTCCTCCGATCCGACGACCTCACCGGTACCCGGCGCCGGCATCTGCACACAGCGCTGAGCGGCCGTCCTCGCGTCCAGGACACCGTGCCAGCGGGTGGCGGGCACGGGGGCGCGCCAGCGCAGCGCGCCGGTCGGCGGCGCGGCGTAGGGCACTCCTTCGAAGGTCGTGTACGAGCCGTGGGACACGCCGCGTACGGGGCCCCGGTCGGTCCGTACGACAGGACCGCTCTGCATCGTCGATCGCGAGGTCGCGGATGGCGCCGCCGTCACCGGTACGGCGGCCACCGTGAGCAGTGCGGCGGCGCAGAGCCCGGGGAAGAGCGCCGCGCGGAGCCCGACTCTTCGGTGTGGACGTGGTGTTGTCGTGTTCGGGGACATGCGGATCCACCGTTCTTCGGCCGGACAAGGACGGACAAGGACGGAGCAGTCGTTCCGGGGCGGACGACGACTGCCGAGAACGGACAGGGCGCACGTGGGCGCTCGGGCCGGAAGTGTCGCCTGAGCAGCGGGACATGGGTGCGGACCGATCCGGTCAGTGCTCAATACGCTAGAACCTCCCGCGCACTGGAGGTTCAAGGAGCTGTGACGCAAGACACGTGGAGCATCGGCGAACTCGCTGCCGGAACGGGGGTTCCTGTGAAGACCCTCCGGTACTACTCCGACAGCGGCCTGCTGCCTGTGGCCGGCCGCAGCGGCGGCGGTCATCGGCGCTACGGCCCGGAGGCCTGGGAGCGGATCCGGCTCATCCGACGCCTACGGGCGCTGGACACGCCGATCGCGACCATCACACGGATGGTCACGGGCGAGTGCACTCTCGGTGAACTGGTGGCAGGCGAGCTCGAATCGGTACACGAGCGGCTGACCGAACTACGGTGGCGCCAGGCCACCCTCAAGGCCCTCGACGACTGCTCGAGCGAGGAACGGCTCCGGCGTCTGGAGATCCTCTCTCGTGTGCAGCGGCTCCCGCAGGCGCGTCACGCCCTCGCAGATCACTGGTATCGCGAACTGCCCGCGGCCATGCCCAAGCGCCGACTCGACATCATGATCTCCATGCTGTCGCCCGACCCACCGCAGGACGGCGAGCCTGAGACCGCGCTGGCCTACGCCGAGCTTCATCTCCTCATCCGCACGGCCAGCTTCACCCGATGGACGCAGGACCACGCCGAAGAGATGAGGGACGCCCCGGCCTTCTACGGAGAGATCGACGACGCCGCGGTCCTGACGGCCGCCGCTGTGGCCCAAGGGCTGCCGCCCGGCGCCGGGGACGCGGTCGACGCCTTCGTATCGGCCCATGCGCGGGCCCGGCGGGAGTCGGACACCCCCGCCTTCCGCGCCTACCTGCACGACCTGGTGTCGAGATCATCCGGCTTCGACCCGCGCCTGGAGCGCTATTGGTCCCTCGTCGGCACCGTCACCGGTGGACGCGTAATGAACATGACGGTCGCTCACAAATGGCTGACCAATGGACTGGCGCTCTCGATAGCCGATGCCGCCTGAACGAAGTTCCCCGACCGAAGGAAATTCGGCATCTCGCCAGTTCCCGTTCCATGTGGGCTTCATGACACGCCGTCAGTGTTGACGATCACACATCACGCCGTATCGGAGAACCGAAGCAAGATCATGTGTTAGACCCCTCTGAGGCTCGACGAGGGAGGAGGCAAGGCCGCGGACGGTCCGCCGGTGAGCGACGGCGAGTCTCACGAGGCGCGGACCATGACGCTCGCTCTTTATGGGCCGGTGAAGACAAGAATCACCGAACTGACCGGGATGTCCCGACACGGGGCACTGAGCTTGCACGTGGAAAGGATCCTGATGGATGCATCGAATGTGCGGACGGTCGAGCAGGTCGTCGACACGGATCGCTACCCCCTGCTGGAGCCGGACAGCGACGCCTGGAAGGCCGTGGTTTCCCGCACCCGGCAGGAGCTGGAGACCATTGGCTGCAGCATACTGCCGCAGTTCATTCGCCCCGCCCAGCGTGAGGCATTGCGGCGGGAAGGCGTGGAAGTCGCCCCGCGCGCACATTATGAGGTCGAAACGGTCAACGCGTACAACATAGCCGTGGATTCCTCGCTGCCGGAGAATCATCCGGGACGAATCCCCATCCAGCGAGGCAACGCGTTCGTGGCGCGGGACCAGATTCCGCACGAATCCATCATCCATCAGCTCTACACCAGCGAACGGTTCCAGAGCTTCGTCGCCGACTGCTTCGAGCTGCCGCGCCTTCATGAACTCGCGGACCCGCTGTCCGGGCTGTGTCTCAATGTCGTCACCCAGGGAATGGAACACCCCTGGCACTTCGACACGAACGAGTTCACGGTGAGCATGCTCACCCAGGAGTCGCAGGCCGGCGGGGTCTTCGAGTACTGCCCCAACATCAGGTCCGCCCAGGCGGAGAACTTCGACGACGTCCGGGACGTGCTGCTCGGAAAGGGCGAGCGCATGATCCGCCGTCTCGCCCTTCAGCCCGGCGATCTCCAGCTCTTCAAGGGCCGCTACTCGCTTCACCGCGTCACCGCCGTGCAGGGCGACACCGCGCGCCACTCGGCGATATTCGCATACAGCGAACGAGCCGGAGTCATCGGCAGCGTGGCGCGAACCCAGCAACTGTTCGGCCGCGTGCTGCCCGAGCACCGCGAAGCCGAGGGCCGCGCGGTCCGGGTCGACGAACTGCTGGACTAGCCCCCGATCAAACGCAGTTGACGCACCACCAGGCGGTCGCCCGCTCTGCAATACACAGAGGAGTACGCCCCCGTGCAGTTCGACACCAGCGGTAAAGTCCAACTCGATCACATCTACACACAGCCCGACCCGAGGGCCTACTTCGGTACGCTGCGCGAACTCGGTTACGGCATCCCTCAGCTCGCCAAGCCCTACTTCGTCAAGGTCATCGACGAATACCGCGAGTCGCGGCACGTCCCGACCCCCCGTGTCCTGGACATCGGATGCTCCTACGGCATCAACGCGGCTCTGCTGCGGTGCGATGTGTCCATGGACGACCTCTACGAGCGCTACTGCGACGACGACGTCCGCATCGAGAGCCGCGACGCACTGCTGACCCGCGACCGGGAACTGGTCCGTACCCGTCGGCGGCTGAACAACGTCCGGTTCACCGGTCTCGACACCTCGCACGAAGCGCTGTCGTACGCGCTCTCCGCAGGATTCCTCGACGACGCGGTGCGAGCCGATCTGGAGACGAACGACCTCACGAAGCGCCAGCGCGAGAAGATCGCCGGTACGGACATCGTCACCTCCACGGGCTGCATGGGATACGTCACCGAGAAGACCGTCGCACGGATCGTCGAGGCGCAGGACGGGCACAGGCCGTGGATGGCGCACTTCGTGCTGCGGATGTTCCCGTTCCACCGGGTCGAGGAGTGCCTGGCCGCCTCGGGATACGAGACCGTCCGTGTCGAAGGCGTCTTCCCGCAAAGGCGGTTCGCATCTCCGGAGGAGCAGTCCCTGGTCCTCGACACACTGTCGTCCGTCGGAGTCGACCCGCAGGGTCTGGAGACCGACGGCTGGCTCTACGCGCAGCTTCACATCTCGAAGCCGCGCGGCGCCGCGTAGTACCCGGCGTGGCGACAGGGAGCCCGGTCGGGGAGATCTCCCGGCCCCGCTGCGCGTCGCCGCACCCGATGCCCCTCCCGCACGTCCCCCGACCCCACACCACGGCACCGATAGAGGGTTCATATGAACGGCAGTCAGGAACCGGCCACGACCACCTTCGCCCATGAGGACCATCTGCCACGGGTGCCTCTGCCCGGGCTGGAGGAGACCTGTGAGCGATTCATCGACTGGTGTACGCCACTGCTGACCGCAGAGGAACTTGCGGCGACCGAGGCGGAGTTGGCCTCGTTCCTGCGACCCGACGGCCCCGGTCGCACACTCCACGCGGCCCTGGAGCAATACAACGCCGGCGAAGGGGTGCACAGCTGGCTCGACATCTTCTGGCCCTCCCGGTACCTGGGGCGCCGGGACCGTATCGCCCTCAACGCGAACTTCTTCTTCCTCTTCAAGGACTCCGGCCAGCGGCAGGTGGACCGGGCGGCCGGGCTCATCGCCTCGGCCGTCAACTACAAGCTGCGGCTGGACGAGGAGAGCATTCCACCGGTCGTCCAGCGGGGTCAGCCGCTGTCGATGGAGCAGAACAAGTTCCTCTTCTCCACGACGCGGATTCCCGGGCGAGTCCAGGACACCGTCCGTGCCCCCTACTCCGAGGCCCGGCCCGGGCCGTCGCCGGCTCGCCACATCATGGTCTTCTTCCGCGGCAACATGTTCCGGATGGACGTGCTGGGGCCGGACGGACGCCCGCACACCCTGGACGACCTGGTGACCGGGCTGCAGTCGGTGATGAAGGCCGGTGCGGTCCGCGCCCCCTCCGACAGCTGCGCCGGGCACCTGACCACCAAGGCCCGCGCGGAGTGGGCCGCCGGCCGGGACGAACTGCTCGCCCACCACCCCGCCAACGCGGAGGCGCTCGAAGAGATCGAGTCGGCGCTGTTCTGCGTGTGCCTGGAGGACTTCGAACCCCGGAACACGCAGGACGCCTGTGACCATCTGCTCCACGGCGACAGCGGCAACCGGTGGTTCGACAAGGCGGTGTCCCTGATCGTCTTCGAGGACGGCACGGCGGGCATCAACGTGGAGCACTGCGGTCTCGACGGGACCACCATCCTCAGCTTCGTCGACGCGCTGCTGGGCACCCCGGCGGAGGAGCAGTCGCGTCAGTCCGGCGCCCTGTCCCAGGGCATGCCGGCTCTCGCGCCGGTCGAGCTGGTCCTCGACGACGGTCTGCGTGCCGACATCGGTGCCGCCGCCGAGTCCTTCGCCGCCTACGCCGCCGACACCGCGACCTCCGTCCTGTCGTTCGAGGACTTCGGCGGGAACCGGGCCAAGCAACTGCGCATCTCCCCGGACGCGTTCGTGCAGATGGCCTATCAACTCGCCCACCAGCGCGCCAAGGGGCATGTGGGCGCCACGTACGAGTCCATCGCCACGCGGCAGTACCGGCGCGGACGCACGGAGGCCATGCGCGTCGTCACTCCCGAGGTGCTGCGGTTCGTCGCCGCCATGGACGACCCCGCCGCCGACGCGGTGACCCGCAGGGCGGCGTTCCGGGCCGCCGCCGTCAAGCATGTGGAGCGTGCGAAGCAGTGCCAGGCGGGGCAGGCGCCCGAGCAGCATCTGTGGGAGCTGCTGCTGATCCAGAAGCGGCGCGGTGACGAGCTCGGGGTGAACGAGCCGCCCGCGCTGTACGAGACGCCGGGCTGGCTGAAGATGCGGGACGACTATCTGAGCACCAGCTCGGCGCCGTCAACCAACATCCAGTTCTTCGGTTTCGGCTCGACCAGCAGCAAGTGCATCGGCGTCGCCTATGTGCTGCTTCCCGACCGCTTCAACCTCTACCTGAGCACACCGCGCCCGGTGGCCCAGGAGATGGCCCTGTTCGCGGACCGGCTCCGGGAAGCGGTGACCGAGCTCCAGGAACTGCTGTCCACGGAGGTGCCGGAGGACTCGGCAGCCTGACCGGCGGGCCGGTACGCCCCCGTGCCCGGCAGGGACGGGGGCGTACGGCGTGGAGCCCGCGGCCCGGCCACCGGCACCGGCACCCGCGCCGCCGCAGGACCGGTGCCGGTCAAGGCCGGGGCAGGCCCCCCGTTCGTCACCGAACGTCACTCTCGATCACGTTCCGCACCCACTGTGCGATCCGCTCATGTGGGCGAAGCCGCCCGGGGTGAGTTTGAATGAGGTGTGCGATCAGGATTCTCGGGACCCAGGCGCCCGGGTTCTGGCAGGGCTCCGGCGCTGCGCCGGGGTCGGCGAGCGAGCTGAGAGATCCGTATGGACTCCACCCCCTCCCCGTCCTCCGCGTCGCCGTTCGACATGGTCAGCCGCGCTTTGGGGCGGTACATCCCGCGCCGCGAGGCGGCAGCGGCCGCCAGGTCTGTCGACCCGCGGGGCGAGCGCGCCGTGCGCCGAAGCGTGGAGTCCGACCCGACACCCGCCCGTCACGAGCAGATCCTCGGCGCGGTCAACCTGGACCGGGACCTGCGCATCACGCGCTGCAATCTGGACGCCCCCGTTTTCGCGGGAGTGGAGGCCCCGGTCGGAAGCCCTCTCGTCGATCTCCTGCCTCCCTGGGACGTGCCGACGGTCATCCGGCGGCTGCGGCAGGTCCTGGAGACCGGTGAGCCGCACGTCGCCCGGGTGCAGCGCCTGCGGCGGGCCGACGGGTCGGAACTGGTGGTCTCGATGAGCATCCTGGCCGCCGCGGCGCCCCAGGAGGGCCTGACCGTCACTCTGATCGCCATGGCCAGAAGGCTGCACCTGTACGCCGCCGAGACCGCGATCGGCACCTCGCTGGACATCGGCGAGACCGCGCAGTCGCTGGCGGAGTCCCTGCTGGCCTGGGGAGACGTGGCCGCCATCGACCTGGACTTCGCCGTGTGGACGGGTGAGGTGGTCACCGGGCAGCCGCAGGGCCGCATCCGTCTGCGGCGGGCGGCCCTGGTGCCGGAGCGGGCGTGGCCCGACGGCTACGTGACTCCGGGCGACGATCTTCCCGGCGACGCGAGCCGCCTGCTGGCGCAGGCGATCCAGCGCGACGACGCCGCGCAGGCCATCGTCATACCCGACCGCGAGGCGATCCTGCGGGTACTGGGCAGCGCGCGGCTGGTACGCGCCCTGGTCCCCGGCGACCGGGCGGCGGGCGTGGCGTGTATACCGCTGGTCCTGGACGGCACACCGCCCGTCGTGCTGGGTGTGGCGGAGGTCTGGCGGCGGACGGAGCGCCCCTTCCACGACAGCGAGCTGCTCGACCTCCAGGAGTTGGTGGCGAGGACCTCCCACCACGTGGACCTGGCCCGTCAGCACCAGCGGGAGCACACGCAGGTGCTGGCGCTGCAGCGTCGGCTGCTGCCGCGGTCCAGCGGCGACACCATCGAGACGGCCAGCGTCTACCAGCCCGCCACCCCCGACAGCGCGGGCGTCGGCGGTGACTGGGTGAACAGCTTTCCGCTGCCGGACGGCCGTACCGCGCTGGTGGTCGGGGATGTCGTCGGGCACGGCCTGGGGGCCGCGGCGACCATGGGACAGCTGAGCATGGAGGCCCGCGCGCTGCTGTCCGCCGGGCTGGCGCCCGACGAGGTGCTGGAGCATCTCGACGAGACCGTGTCGCTGCTGGACGACGCGGAGTCAGGGCTCGCGGCCGGTTACAGCGCGCTCGGATCGACCTGCTGCATCGCCGTCTACGATCCGGTGAGCCATCAAATGGCTCTGTCCAGCGCCGGCCACCTCCCTCCGATCCTGGTGACCCCGGAGGGGTCCGCCGACCCCGTCGCCGTAAGCCCCCACCCCGGTCTCGGTGCCGAGTTCGCGCTGCGGGAGCCGTTCGACGTGCACACCTTCGCCGCGCCCCCGGGCTCGATGCTCGCCCTCTACACCGACGGTCTGGTGGAGGACCCCACCCTGTCGATCGACGACGGCATCCGCAGGCTCGCGGACGCCGCGGCGACGGTGCACCCCTGGGACGATCTGCCGCAGGCGGCGCGCCACCTGGTCTCCGTGCTGGCACCGGTGCACCAGCGCGACGATGTGACCCTGCTGCTCGCGCGCATGATCGGCTACCGCAAGGGGGACACCGCGACCTGGCGTCTGCCCGCCCGCGGTGACGCGGCCACCCGGGCCCGCACGCTGGTCTCCGCGCGGCTGAAGCAGTGGCGCACCAGGGCCGACACCCGGGACCATGTGCTGCTGGTGGTCAGCGAACTGGTCGCCAACGCGGTCCGCTTCGCCGACGGACCCGTCACGGTACGGCTGATCAGGGCCGGCCACGAACTGCTGTGCGAGGTGGGCGACACCGGCAACGGCAGGCCGCGGCTGGGCCGCAAGGGACTCCTCGACGACGGCGGCCGTGGCCTGCACGTCGTCCACCGGCTCACCACCCGGTGGGGAGTGCGGTGGACGGACACCGGCAAGGTGGTCTGGGCATCGGTCGCGCGGTGACGCGACGGCGGGCGAGCCGGGGGGCGGACGCTCACCCGGCAGCGCCACGGCCGGCACGGCGCGCGGTCTCGCGCTAGAGCCACTCCCCTTCCAGTGCGGTGGCCGTCAGGCCGGGCGCCGCCGCGTACAGAACGGCACGGCTGCCCGCCTCCTGACCGGCGTCGTGCGCCCTGCGCAGGATGTCGAACACGGCGGCGCCTCCGCGGTTGCCGCTGGTGTAGCTGTCCCTGCTGTAGTCCAGCAGCCCGGACGGCCACCCGTCGGGCATCGTCTGCTCCATGTACTCCAGCACACGCGTCCCGCCGGGGTGCGCGAGCAGAACGTCGGGGTGCCACGCGTCGGGGTCGTCCTGGTAACGGGCGCGCAGCCAGTCCCACATCGCGGTGACCGTCTCCTGCACGGCGCGCGGCCCGCGCCGGTCCATCACGAAGTGGGTGCCGTCGTCCCGTGTCTCCAGGCGGTGCAGATCCTGGGTGTCGGGCACGGTGTGGTGCCAGGCTGCGTCCAGCCGCACCACCGACTCGGCCCTCGGGCGGCCCGTGACCACGGCGGCGACCGCGGTGTCCGCGAACAGCAGCCGGACGATCAAGGACTCGAGCGTGTCGTCGGCGGGCTGGTACGTCGTGCTCAGGGCCTCCGCGATCACGACCAGCACCACCCTGTCCGGGTCCGCGGCCACGAGATCCGCCGCCAGTGCCAGGGAGCGGGTCCCGGCGATGCAGGCCCACTGCGTCGCCGGCAGCATCATCACGTCGCCGCGCAGCGGGAGCTTGTTGGCCAGGGCGACGTCCAGCCCCGGCAGCGCGGGGGTGGTGGAGTGGCTGGTGATCAGGCAGTCGACGTCCGCGGCGTCCAGCCCGGCGATCTGAAGGGCCCCGCGCGCCGCGCGTTCCCCGCAGGCCTGTACGGCCGCCCAGGCCGGTGCGGTGCGTTCCTGGACGGTCTGCGGCGCGGGTATCGCCTCCAGGGCGGCGATCACACGATCCACGTCTCCTTCGCCGAACCCGTCGCCGACCAGCGCCTCTCGGGCCGGACCGACACCGGCGGCCGGCAGGACGCTCCCGTTTCCGGGCGCGACGGCGGCCTGAAGCGGCAGCATCCATCCGCGCGTCTCGATGCCCGTGCTGGCGGCGATGCCGTCGATCCGTGGCGCCCACGCCGCATGCGGGTGCCGGCCGCGCACCTCCTCCACGATCTGGCTGGTCTTCACGGTGTGTTCGCCGTGTATCACGGCAGGCGGGCACAGGTATGCGGCCATGGGGCAGCACCTTTCTACGGGGAACCGGGCGGAGGATCGGGGGCGCCTGTCACGGGTCGCTTCGGCGCGGTGTGCCCAAGTGAGCGACGGCAAGCCCCACTTCGGGCTTCGATGTCCGTTTCGAGCATGGACGCTTAACGGACATTTGCGCTGTGATCTGGGCAACTCTGGCGGGTACTGAAATGCGTGACACGCGACACACACGCCTGCGCGACGGGCCCGCCCCGGCGCGAGCGAGGCGCGCGACGATCCGCCCGCGCACCGTTCCAGCAGGCGCCCGACACACCTTCTCCGAACTACGGCCTCGGCCTGCCCGCTTCGCTGAAGGCCGCCTTCTGCGTCGGGCCGCCGACGGCTAGGGTGCGGACGCGGTGAGCCACCTACCAGACGTCCCTCGTACGACTGGTGGCACGCGGCCAGTTGGTGAACGTCACGGTCATGGCCGCCCGGCAGTCCGTCACTCCTGACGCGATGCAGGGCCGAGCGGCCGCGACCATCACGTTCCTCGGTATGGGTACGGCCCCGCTCGGCTCACTGCTCGGCGGAATCCTCGCGGAGTATCCGGCCGCCCATCACAAGGCCGCCGCCAGCTGCTCACTCCGACTGACGACAGCCCTGGTTGACGGACAAGAGGGCACCACGGGAAGCCCCGGTCAGGGCCGCTCCACACGGAAGTCGCCGGTGGCCGGGTGGGGTTCCGCGAGGATGTCGCCCGAGGAGCCCAGCTTCGCCCTCAGACGGAGGGTCGCCCCGAGCTCCGCGCCCTGGAGGAGCTCGCGCCGGATGCCCAGACTCAGCCCGGAGCCGGTCAGGTTGGGGGTGATCAGGTCGGCCACGCCCGGGACGGGAAGGGATTCGAGTACCTCGCAGGTGGCGAGGTCCCAGCCGTCCAGCCGCGGATGGCCGGTCAGGCTGAGGAGCCGCAGAGTGAGTGCGGTGAGGTTCTCGATGGCCTGGACCATGTGTTCACACCCCCACGGGAGCCGGGGACCGGCGGCCGCAGAGGTACGCGACGAGCGCCGAGGCGATGGGCAGCCCGGTGTGCGCCTCGTAATAGCTGTACGCCGGCATGGGGTTGACCTCGAAGCACACCCACGCGCCGTCGGGTGTGCGGCGCAGGTCGATGCCCGCGAGCGGCAGCCCGAGCGAGGCCGCGAGGTCCACGCAGCGCCGGGCCGCGTCCGGGGGCAGGTCGTGCGGGGCGAGGCGGGCGGACTCCCCGCCCTGCCCGGCGTAGCGGTAGTCGATCGCGTCGCTGTCGACGGCCGCGGCGTAGGTGTCCTCGCCGACGACGTGGACGCGTACGTCCTGGCCCGGCACATAGGTCTGGAACTGGGTCGGGAGCCCGCGGACGAGGGCGAGACGGCTCTCGTCGGCGTCGGTGAACTCCCTGACGATGGAACGGATGCCGCTGGCCGACTTGTAGACGATCCGGCCGTGCCGGGCGCGGAACTCGAGGATCTCCTCGGGGTCGTCGCTGATCAGCGTCTCCGGTACGGCGAAGCCGGAGCGTCCGATGAGCTGTGCCTGGTACGGCTTGGAGGAGTTGGACTCCATGGCGCGGGGCCGGCTGACCACGACGGCCGGGGCCGTGTCGAGCCAGCCGACGAACCATTCCTGGAACGCCGCCGCCCGGGCCCGGGCCGCCGGGTTCCCGCTGGCCGGCGGCTCGAGCGGGCGGGCGTACACGGCCGACACGTCGGCGAGCGGGACCCGCATCCCCTCGACGGTCAACCGGGCGTCCAGCGCGTCCGTTCCGACGACGAGGTCGTACCCGGCGGTGCGCGCCTGGTCGATCACCAGGTGCCGCAGACCGGCGTCGCGTGCGGCACCGATCGCGCGGGTGAGGGGCGGATCGTCGGTACGGCCGAAGAACAGGATCACTCGGGCCTCCTCGTGGGTTGTCCCGCGACCGCCACCATGAAGGAGGCTGTGGCCTCGACGTGCGGCGGGTCGTCCAGGCGCGGGCACAGATCCACGTCCGTCACGACGGCCCCCGTCGCGCGGGGCGCGAACCGCAGCTCGAAGTGCCGTGTGCCGAGCACCTCGGCGAGGCGTCGACAACGCTCGCCGTGCTCGTCGGCCCGGGGTCCGACCACTCGCTCCCCGGCGACGAGCAGACTGTCGCGGTACCCCGGCGGCGCCTGCGGCAGTACGTCGACCGGTACCGGAGATCCGGCGCCGCCCGGCCACGTCAGGCGCGGCACGTGCCGCTCCCCGGGGTCGGGCCGGCCCACCAGCCCGCCGCGCGTCGCCCCGCCCCGCCGGGCCACCGGCAGTCCGCACTGTTCGGCGTGGACGAGGGCCGTCGTCCGGGAGACCGTTCCGTGGGCGGTTCCGAACGCGCTGATCAGGCCGATGACGCGGGGCGCGAGGGAGAGCAGCCAACTGGCGACCAGGGCCTGCCGCTCGCTGTGCGTGTACAGGGCGTCCTTGGCGCGGGGGCCGCGTCCGGCGCCCGCGGCGAGCGGCAGGCCCGGCAGGCGGTGGAGGACCGCGCCGATGTTCCGGTCGTCGAGCACCTGACCGGTGGGCAGGGTGATCCGGGTGGACGCCGCTCCCCCGCCGCTCACCCGGTGGCTCCAGCGGGCACGGGCGAGGTCGGCGGGCGTGAGGGTGAGGACACCCCCGTGGCCGCCCCGGGCCGACAGCGCGCGGGCAACCGCCGCCGCGCCGCCGTCGCCGGGAGCGGCCAGGAGCAGCAGTGTTCCGGTCACTGCTGGGGGAGGTTGTCGTACGACCGTTTGGCCTGCGCGTCGCCGGCCTCGACGGCTTCGCGCAGTTCGTCGCCGCCCGTTCCGTACTGGGGTCCTCCGATCAGGTCGGGCCGCAGTTCGGTGCCGATGAACGGCTCGGCTGCCTCGCCCGTGCCACCGGCCCCGCCCAGGGCCTCCTCCAGCGCGGCGAGCCGGGTCTGAAGGTCCGCGATGGCGGCGGTGGGGTCGGCGGTGGGGTCACCCTCACCACCTGTCGCTCCCGGCCTCACGGGTGGCGGCGGAGGGTTGTCGAAGTCGTCCTTGATCTCCTTGAACGGCGGCTTGTGGTCGGCCCGGTCCTTGCGCTCCTTGAAGGGCTCCTTGGACTTCACCTCCCCTTCCTTGAGGTCCTTGAGGTCCTTCAGCTCCTTGGGCCGCTCCTTCGCCTCCTTGAGGGGTTCCTTGATCTCCTTGTGTTCCTTGATCTCCTTGATCGGGGCCTTTCCGCAGGAGACCGCCACGGAGGCCGTCATGGTCGCCGCCGACGGCGAGATCCGGGTGACGGAGACACAGGAACCGGCACCCGCGTGGGTATTCGAGTCGGGCGCGCTGGAGGAGGTGAACGTGGTGTTGCCGCTGCTTCCCGGATAGGGATCGCCGTCGTCGCCGCGGTTCTGGTTCAGCTCGAGGTTGCGTCGGTTGTCGGCCTGCACCAGGCCGACCTTGTAGTGGTTCTCGTCCCGGTTGTTCGGCTGGTTCTCGTCGATGTGCCAGATCAGCAGCCCGTCGCCCGGCAGCGAGGCGTCGTACCCGGTCCGCTGACGGTTCTCCAGGAGGAAGTACTCGCTGCCGCCCGCGCCGTTCTTCCAGAGCCGGTGGACGGTGTGGCTGGCCTTGACGTCCGGGAAGGACTCGGTGCCGCTGGTGGTGACGACCTTGGTCGTGGCCCAGCCCTGGTTGACCTTGCACCAGGCGGACGGGTGCGTGGGGATGTCTCCGCCTCCGCCCCAGGAGCCGGCTCCCATCAGGCACCACGAGCCGACTCCCTCGGAGCTGTCGTCGGTGTCGTAGAGGTCGGGGAAGCCGAAGAGCAGGTGGCCGAGTTCGTGCGCGCAGACGCCGATCTTCGCGTCCTCGGAGATGGTCAGATAGCCGAAGACCCTGGTGCCGTCGGTCTGGTGCACGGCGGGCAGGGTCGCCTTGTGCGACCAGATGTGGAACGGCTTGCCGGTCTCGTCGGCGGCGGGCCCGGCGTGCACCACGATGAAGGCGTCGACGAAGCCGTTCCCGTCGTTGTCGAACGGCGCGAAGTTCACGCTCGGGTCCGCGGCCTGCACGGCGGACCTCGCCATCTGCGGTGACCGGAACGGCCCGCTGGGCCTGCCGATGCCGAAGTTGCCTGCCGCGTAGAAGTCCATGGTCTCGGGCATGCGGAACGGACCGTGCACCTCGCCGACGAGGTCCACCAGGCCGTTCGTGACCTCGCGGTAGTACTCGCGCACACTGCCGTGCGGCATGGCGCCGAGCGAGAAGAACAGCTTGTCGAGGTCCGCCGCCGACTTCGTCATCGGCTTGTCCGAGAAGTCGACCAGGATGACGACCGCCCTGATGGTGCCGCGCAGCGGGGCCCTCTCGGCCGCCGCCGCGCTGATGGTGACGCCGGGCGTCCCCGGTGGAAACTCCTCCGGCGGGAAGATCGTTCCGTCGTCGAAGCCCAGGGGCGTGGGGGTGCTCGTGAACCCGAGCAGATTCGTGAGCTCGCCCGGACCACCGCGTACTTGGTCGAGTTCGTCCAGCATCCGCCGGCGCAGTTCCGGACTGGGGGCGACGGCGCAGAAGGAGGGAGAGACGGCGACACGGTCAGCCATGGTCGACTCCAGAGAGTGATGGAATGTCACCTACCGTCGTCAAAGTAGCCGTCACCGGCTGCGAGGCCACGCTCGACGAACGGGCCCTCGGCACATGCACTCGCCTGGTCGGCGCACGGGGGCACCGGCGTACACCCTCACGCCCCCACACGCCCACGACGCCCCAGCCCCCTTCCGCGTTGCCACGCTCGACCTTGAACGCGGGCACAACAGGGGCTTGGGGGCGGCTCCGGCGCGCAACCCGGCTCGAACGCACCGCTGAATTTCGCCATCTGCTGATGACTCAGAAAGCTCGCACTCCTTTGCGAGTGAGAGGCCTGTCGGCGCGGTGCGTTCAGGTCCGAGGCCAAGGCCGCCCTTCGACCGTGCCGCGAACGGCAGAGGGGCCGACGGGAGGGACAACAGCAGCCGTGTGCTTCGGCCAGACCGTCGGCTGATGTGCGTGGCCGGTTCGTGTCCTGCCACGGTCCAGCGCCGTGATGACCCGCCGGGCGGTGTCAGTGCCCGCTGATACACCCGATTTCTGTGGCGGTCCCACTCCGTGGTCGCCGTGACAGGGAGGGAAGTTCATGTCGAAGGCACCTGAAGGTTTTCACTACGTCCGCGCGCACCTGCGCCGTAACCCGAGGCCGCGCAGCGTCAAGCGCATGAGTGGCTGGACGGTCGCCGGTCTGTGCGCCGGTGTGTGGCTGTGGGGTCAGTTATTCGGTTTCGGGGAGGCGTCGACCGGCACGTCCCCGGCCGAACCGCGGCCGGCCGTCAGCTCGCAGGCCGGCCGCTGATGCGGGGAGCGGGTCTACGACGCCCGCGGGGTGCGGCCGAGATCGTCTCGGCGGCGGTCGTGGCGCTCGCCGTACTGGTTCCCGTCGTCCGGGTGGTCACCGCTGCCGCGGGTGCCGTGGTGAGTGCCTGGCCGGTGTTGGCGGTTGCTGCCGTTCTCACGGCGGCGGCCGTCCTGTGGCGGGTCAGACAGACAGCCCTGCGCAAACGCCAGGACGCCCGGCGGCTGGCCGCCCTTCGCCTCGCGCTCGCCGGGCTCGACGCCATGGACGACCGCGCTTTCGAGTACGCGCTGCGCGACCTGCTCGTCCGTGACGGCTGGCCCTCACGCCGGGTCGGCGGGCGAGGGGACCAGGCCGCCGACGTCATCGGTGACCATCCGCTGCTCGGGAGGATCGTCGTGCAGGCCAAGCACACCAAAGTCGGCGCCAAGGTAGGGGCTTCGGTGATGTACAAGGTCAACGGCACGGCCGGACCCGCCCACGGCGGCCGGCACGCCGTCGTCGTCACCAACGGGACCTTCACCCGGGACGCGATGGCATGGGGCGAGCGGTACGGCGTCCACTGGGTCGACCGGGAAAGACTCAGGCGCTGGGCCGAGAACGGTGAGGCGCTCCATGCTCTCCTCGGCCTGACCCGCCGCCCACGCCCTCACCGCTTCAGACGCGCCGTCTGAGCGTACGGACGCCCGGGGCCGCCGAGGCGGTCGCGTTTTCCGGCGATTTCCGAAGCTGCCCGAAGTCCATCAGCCGCCATACCGGGTCGCTGTATAGAAGCGACGTCTCGCGACCGATTGCTTGCATATATGCAAAGCGGCCGAGTAAGGACGGTTCGACGCC
Organism: Streptomyces sp. NPDC048600; assembly: GCF_055587025.1. NCBI lineage: Bacteria > Bacillati > Actinomycetota > Actinomycetes > Kitasatosporales > Streptomycetaceae > Streptomyces > Streptomyces sp. NPDC048600. The sequence goes on from NZ_JBVJGZ010000018.1 coordinate 141,218, forward strand.
GGGGTACTGAGCTGCCCTTCGAATAGGGCTCAGGTGAGCGATTTCCCGGGCGCGCACCTGCAACTACGGGTGGAGTTCCGGGAGGAGCGGCGCCGACGACCGCCTCCAGGGCACGGGCGCGGGCCTGCCACTCGGCCGCAATGTCGACATGACCTGGTCAAAGAAGGTGTCACTGTCGCCCGCTCGCACCCTCCGTCCGGCGGGTGCCCGCCGGCCACGTCCGCCTCACCCGTATCCACGCTCGATCAGATTCGGCCCCCTTCGGTCATATCAAGTCTTCTCATGGACTCGAAACAATCGACTTCGAATACACATCGATACGATCAGCGTCTCTTTCTTTCATCGCGGGATACGTACGCCAGATGCGGCAATAAAAGTCCACGAGGATAGGTCGCATACGCCCGACTGGCGATAATGTGAAACCTCAACCGGATAGGGGATTCCGGGTTCTGCTCTCAGTCATGGCCGCCTTCTCGTCCGGGCCGACCCATGCCTGATGTAGGTGCAACAGCGGTCGCAGCCGTCTGCCTCGACGGGGCGGCCGTATCGGGGGGTGCGAACAGTGCAGTCGAACCACGGGGCGAACTTTCTCGCGGCCGATCTCAGGGCCGCGTTGCGCGTCGCGGACCATCTGGCCGCGGGGCCGGGCGGCGAGGACGGGGGCGGGGACTCCCCCAAGGCGATACCGCCCATCGGTCAGCAGGTGGTCGCGCTGGTGGCCGGGTCGGGCCCCCAGCCCACCCGCTACGACTGGCGATCTGCCTGGCAGGGCGTGCGCGCCGAGGAGTACTCCCGGCTGACCCGGGCGGGCCTCGGATGGGCGCTCACCCGCTTCGCATCCGGCCTGTTCCCGGCGCTGGACATCCTGGAGGTCGGTTGCGAGCGCCTGCGGCTGAGCCGGCTCGCGCACGCGCCGTCCGCAGCCGTACCGGAGCTGATACGGCTCGCCGAGTCGTCGTGGACGGCGGTGGCGCCCGCCGCGGGAGTACTCCCACAGGAGCGAACCGTCCGCCTGTTCACCCTCGCGGGCGGCGCACAGCATGCACCGGCGGGTGTGGACAAGGCGCTGCGCGAGGCCCTGGCCGCCTTCGTGCGAGCCGGTCGCCGCGACACGAAGGACCCCTTGCTGCTCGCTGTCCGGGCCACCGGCTGGGAGCCCGTCGAGCGGGCGGCCGAGGCGGTACGGACGGAGGCGGGCGCGCTGCTGTCCCTGCGGCTGGCCGAGGGCTGGCCCATGGCACCCGAGGACCTGGTGGCCGAGCTTCCGCTGCGCGCCACCGTCTGGCTGGCGGCCGCCCGGGTCGACGGAGGCTCGGGGGCGGTCGGCCTGGTACGCCGTCCGCTGTTCCCGGCGGGCAGCCGCGCGGACGGCCGTACCGCCGGTCCCGTGGTGCACGTCCCGGTCACCGCCGCGCCGTACGACGTGACCGGCGGCGAGAGCGTCGCAGCCGTCGTCACGGCCGGCCACGACGAACCGCCCTCCCGGTGGCAGCCCCTGCGGGTCGACCGGCTCCAACTCCCGCCCGGCTCCCGCGCCACGCTGTCCTACGCGCTGCACGGACACCAGCACGTGGAACTGCGGCACGCCGGACACCACAGCCCCGAGCCCACCCCTTGGGCCCACCTCGCTGCCGCCACCCCGCGGCAGCTCCCCCGGCCCCGTCCGCTCGACCTCATGGTCGCCGTGGAGATCGCCGGACCCCAGGGCGACGGGGGCACCGCCGTCGAGGAGCGGCTCCAGGAAGCGGCGGCCGTCGTCACCGCCGTACAGGACGCGGTCGGCACCGAGGACACCCTGCGGGTGGGCCTGATCGGCTACCGCGACCACGACCCGCTGCACCGGGCCGGCGAGAACGACCCCGTCGTGCACCGTGTGGGCATGTCGGCCGCGCCGGACGCGGCGCAGGCTCTGGCGTCCTGGCGCCCCAGTCCGCTGCGGCACGACTTCGCCACGGGGCTGGAGCACATACCCCGCGAGCTCTCCGGCTGGCGCCACCTGTGGCGGCCCGGCAGCCAGCGGGTGCTGCTGGTCGTCGGCTCCCGCCCGCCGCATCCGCCGGTCCGGCCGCCCCAGGTGCTGCGGCGCGGCGCCGCGGTGCGGATCTGCCCCGACCGGCTGGACTGGCGGGCGGAGCTGGAGGAGGCGCGCCACTACGACGGCCTGGCCTGTGTGGCGGTCGTCGACGAGCCGTTCTGGATGGACCACTTGGCGGGCGAACCCCACCTGGCGCACTGGGCGAACCACGCCTGGGGCGAGTTCGGCACGGAGGGGCGGTTCAGCGCGGGCCACGATGCGCGGGTGATCGCCGCCGCCGTCGCGGCACCGGCCCTGAGCCTGCCTCAGGACGGCCCACCGATCCGCCTGGTCGTCGCCGACGGCGCGGCCGGTGACTGGGAGCAGGCCGCCGCCGGCTGACCAGGACAACGCCCATCCCTCCGGTGCGCGCGGGCTCGCGGACCGGACCACCACCGCAGGCGGACGCGTTCCGCCGACCGTCAGGCAGGAGCACATCCATGGTCGACGACGACACACCGCCCGAGCGGGCCAGGAACGGCGAACCCGACCGCGGGCGGGACCGGGAGCAGTCACCGCTCGACATCCTGGGCCGGTCCACCCTCGTGGGACGCAACGCCCTTCCGCCGGCACCGGCTGCACCGGCGGCACCGGCGGCACCGGCGATGCCCTCCACCGCACCCGGGCCCGTGCCGCCCGGCCCGCGCCAGGAACCGCAGAGCGCGCCGAAGGACAAGGCGCGCGCCTCCGCCGCGCCCCGTGTCGCCTCCCGGGCGCTGCCCAGCGTCTTCCTGGAGAAGGCCGACGACCAGGACCCGTCGGACCCCGCAGACAAGCGGGGGAAGAAGGGCGGCAAGAAGTCGCCGACACCGCCGGCGGACAGCCCGCCGGAGTCCCGTCAGCCCTCGGGCGGCCGGGCCGTCGCACCCGCGTCCGCGATCACACTCTGGGGTGGCAACAGCAGCGGAAAGTCCACCCTGCTCGCCGCACTGTCCCAGGCCGTCCAGGACCCGCTGTACGGCAAGTGGGCCCTCTACCCCGAGGACCACGCCTCACAGGCGGTGCTCGACAGGCTGGAGAGCAGCCTCTACCGCAACCGCACGTTCCCCAGCGCCACCATCAGGCCGGAGGGCCTGATCCGCTTCACGCTGGCCGGGGACCTCGGCGGCACCCGGTTCTCGCAGTCGAAGCGCAAGTTCCTCCGGCGGGGCGCCGACCGCGCCCGGGACCAGACCGAGTTCCAGGTCAGCGTCCGCGACATGCCCGGCGAGGCGTTCGACCTGCACTCGGACACGGGGAAGAAGTACGGGGACGAGCTGATCAGGGATCTCAGTGACTCCCGTGCCATGGTCTACGTCGTCGACCCGGTCCGCGAGTGGCTCGTCAACGGCGAGGACGGACCTCTCACCCACGACACCCGCCAGAGCGCCGACTTCTTCAGCGGGGTCCTGCGCCGGGTCGCCACCGAGATCCACATGCGCAGGGAGCGCCAGGGCAACCATCTGCCGCACAGCATCGCCGTGTGCATCGCCAAGTTCGACGACGACCGCATCTTCCGCCTGGCCTGCGACCAGGGCAACATCCGGATCAACCCGCGGACCGGGCAGCCCCAGGTCGTGGATGCCAAACGGCTCTACGACGGGCTCTGCCACGCCATCCCGCAGAGCAGCCTGCCGGAGATCCAGAAGCTCATCGGCCAGTACTTCGCGCCGGAGCGCGTCGGCTACTTCGCCTGCTCCGCCGTCGGCTTCTGGGTGGACCCCGACCGGGGGTTCGACATCGAGAACCCGTCCCTGATCAACCATGCCGAGGACACCGTCCGCTTCCTGGCGACACCGCGGCCTGTGAACGTCCTGGAGCCGTACCTCTTCCTTCGGGGATTCGGCCCCGTGAATCCCTGATCCGGCAACCGACAGCGTACGAGGAGGAGCACACCATGGCATCGGGGCTGATCGCCGACTGGGCGCTGTGGGGCAAGGTGCCCCGCACGACCCGTGGTTACGAGGTTCTCGCCGCCCATCCGTCTGACCGCAGCGGCGAGTTCAACGACGCCATCCAGCACTGGACGCCCGGCACACCGTCAGCGGGCGACCGACTGCCCTGGATCACCATCGGCTGTGCCCCGCAGGGTGCGGGCACCGGCACGGTCGGAGTCTTCCTGCTGGACGAATCGGCCGACTACGACATCACCAACCGGGTCATCCACCGGATCAGCCACTTCGCCGTGCCCTACCCGCAGGTGCGGGACACGGGGGTCGGCTGGTGCGCCCTGGCGCGGGCGACCAGCACCGCCGCCCAGGGCCTGAGCACGCGCACAGACCCGGTCGAGCTGGCCTACGGCGAGGAGGACCTGCTGGTCAACGACATCGCCGCGAACATCACCACGAGCGTCTCGGCAACCACCAGGTGGCTGGCGGCCGCCGCGGCGTATCTGCTGGACGGCCCGGTGGCAGTGACCGGCAACAGCGGCTCCGGACCGTTCGGTGTGCTGCGCATGCTGGACACCGTGGCCGCCCTCCTGCCCTTCGGGGTGCGCAGCACGCTGTCCGCGGCCACCTCGATCTCCCCCGGCGCCCAGGTACCGATGCGCCTGTTCTGGGGAGACCCGCTCGACACGCCCGGGGTGACCAGCCTGCCGCTGAGCGGTGAACTGCCGGACCTCGGTGGACTGTCCCAGCAGGCGCGTACGTATCACGACCTGCTCCTCGAGAACTGGACCGAGCACGGCGGCGAAGCGGTCGTCCGCCATCTGGCCGACGTAGGCGAACCGTTGGACATCACCGACGAACGCACACCCGAATACGCCTTGGAGGTACTGACGGAGCTCAACCCGGCGCTGGCCGCCGCCCAGGAGATCAGCGAAGGACGACCGGTGACCCGCGAGCGGATGCGTCACGTCCTGCTCAACAGCCCTCAGATCAGCACCGGGCCTCTCACTGTCCTGATGAGCCAGGTGCTGGCGGACCCGAACCCCGACCTGGAGGCGGTGGCCCCGCATCTGGCCGAGAAGGTCGTCTCCCAGGCCTTCCGGGACCAGCTCCGCAGGGACCTGCTCGACGGTCAGACGCAGGCGGCCCTGGCCTCCTTCGAGAACATGCGCGCCGCCCGCACCGCGGCAGGACTCGGCCTGGACCCCCTGGACGAGATCCTGGCCGGTGTCATGGACGAATCCCTGGCCGTGTGCAGACCGGGCGAGCCCGACCCGGTGACCGAGTGGCTGCTGCCCGGCGTCGCCCCGTTCGCCGAGGGCACCATGGATCTGACGCAGTCCATGCTGCGCCAGAGGCCCGGCCTGGCGAGCCGACTGATCCGAGCACTGTACGACCAGCCCGAACCGGGCCCGCTGGTACGGTCCTGGCTGCAGTGGCTGTGCGGCGAACCGGATCCCCGCCGGAGCGTGGAGATCGCCGGGAGCGCCGAACTGCCGTTGCTGTACTCCATGCTGAGCACCGGCATCGGTCTGGCCGGGGCCGGCCGCAAATGGGACGCCGGCCAACCCGGCGCGCCCGCACTGCTGCTGGAGGGTGCGGTCGTCTGCGGCCACGGGAACGAGGTGCTGCAACACCCCGGCTTCCTCGATACCTTGGTCGGCACCCTGCGCCCGGGCGCCGCGGGGCCGGACGGCACGGACCCGGGGGAACTGCTGACCCGTGCGCTCGCGCGGCAGCCCGACGGACTGCGGCCCGAGGCCGCAGCCCTCTGGGATGTGCTGTGCGCACTGAAGGGGCTGCCTCCGTCCGGCTTCACCACCGTGATCGCCACGCCGCCCGGTACGAGTGGCCCCGAGACCCGGGTCGCCACATACGCCAGCGCGCTGAAGGCCGTACTCGATGCCAAGCTGCTGCGCCGGCACGCGGCGGACATCGCCCGCAACCTGCTGGCCGGTGTCCTCGCCGTCGACCCGGACACGGGACAGGGCCCCGGCCCGGCCGGCCGCACCCTGACCCTGCACATCCTGGACTGGTCCGATTCGTACGCGCAGCCCGTTCTCGAATCGGTGCACGTGCTGGCCGCCGAGACACCGCACTGGGACGAGACGGACAAGGACGCGGAGTGGCTCGACCAGATCGCCCTCCGGCTGCCCCCGCTCGGGTCCGTGCTGGTGCTTCGCGAAGTGCTGCGTCTCGCGCAGCAGGCCACGGACACGGCTGAGGACTGCGACGCTCTGGCCGCTCGGGCCGGCACCGCCCGGCGTGCCGGGGCCGGCAGCGACCAGCTCTGCGCGGCCCTGATGTTCTGGGCCGTACGCGGCGAGGGGCGGATCGGGGAACGGACACTCGCCGTGTTCAACGCATATCAGAAGGACCTGACCCGATTCATCGGGGCGGGCCGCGCCTTCGAGGAACGGGCCGAACTGGAGAACGCCATCGCCGGTGTCCACTCGGAGCACCCGCTCCTCACGTACTACTGCGACCACACGACCCGGCTGCTGACACGGCAGGACTCGGAAGCGGTCGACGAGATCCGGAAGCTCGAGGACCGGCGGTTGCTGTTGAAAGGCGAGATGGAACGCCTGCGCAGGCTCAAGGCCTCCGGCCACACCCGTACCTGAACCACGTACGCCTCAGGGGGACTCACACCTCATGCTCACCATCCGGGCAACGGCCCGCCGCGCCGTGCTGCTCACCCTCACCGTCCTGATGGCCGTCCTCGGCCCGGTGCCCGCGCTGGCCGCGGACTCACCGGTCACCCCGGACGGCATATACGGCTCGCTCAAGGTCGACGACGTCCCGGCGGCCTACGTCGTCCTCGTCGACACCTCCAGCTCCATGAAGGACAAGGGGCCCGACGGCGTACCGCTCTACACCACGGTCAAACGCCGGCTGGCCGACTTCCTCGGCTCGCTCGAGCCTGCGGACCAGGTGTCCGTCATCACCTTCGGCCGGGCCACCAGTGTCGTACACCCGCTGTCGCCGGCGAACCGTACGGGCGATGTCGTCGACAAGGAACTCCCGCGCTCCGCGGAGGAGTCGGCGAGCAATCACGGCGACGCGCTGAACGTCGCCGCCGAACAGCTGGAAGGCACCGCCGCACCGGTGGCGGCGGTCCTGATGCTCACCGACGGCGCCATCAAGGCCGAGGGCACCCCCTACGCCAGCCTGGGGAGCCCCGCCTGGAAGGATCTCAAGAAGCGCTACGCCGCGCTGAGCGCGGACCGGCAGATCATGGGCTACGGACTTCCGCTCGCCGAAGGCACCGGGGTCTCCGACATCCTCGGCAGCGCCTTCGCCTCGCCGCGCATCCTTCCGGTCGACCCGACGGCCCTTGGTTCCCAGCTCAACGACGCCAAGAACCAGGTCCGCAAGCAGAAGGCGCTGAGCGTGCTGCGCCCCGACCGCGGCCGAGGCGTCGCCGTGTCGCTCGGCGGCGACGGGGTGCGCCCGGCCGGGAACGGGAAGGTCACGGTGGAGGCCGGGTCGGCCACGGGGTCCCACAGCCGCACCCTGGAGGTGACACTGACGTCCAGGGCCCGGCACGTGCCGCTGACCGTCCGGCTCTCGGCCGACGCCGGCACGGGGTCGGCGCGAGTGAGCGGGGCCGGTCCCGTCACCCTGCAGCCGGGCAAGAGCGAGACCGTGCGTGTGCAGCTGACCTGGCGTCAGGACTCGGAGTTCGGACTGTTCTCCGGGTCCAGCGACTTCCGGTCACAGGTGACCCTGCGCGCCGAAGTCTCCTCGGAGTGGACGAAGGTGGTCCAAGGCTCCCTCGGGGACGCGAAGTTCTCGCCGGGCGAACCGGTCCTGACCGAGGTGGAGTTGCAGGGCACGGTGCCCGACCACACACCGGGTTGGCTCTACCCGCTGGTGCTGCTCGTGCTGCTGATCGGTGCCGCGGCCGCCGTACAGGTCCGCAACCGGCGCAACCCGCAGTTGTCCGGAACGCTGATCGTCACGGACCTGCGGTCCGGCAGTCGCCAGCCGATCCCGCTGCACGGCCGCAAGGTCGTCCATGAGATGGAGGCCGGGCAGGCGCGCGCCCAGGTCGTCGTGCGCGGCCGCAGGAGCGCCGATCGCGTCGTGCTGTGGCTGCGCTGCGAGCGCGAGGCTTCGCCGCAGGGCGGTGAACGGCTCGTCGACACCGGCATCTGCGAGCTCGGCAAGTCCACCGTGCTGTGCGGCATCGGCTTCTCGCACGAGACGGAGAGCGCGATGGCGGAGTCACGGTGAGGCGTCCTGGTCGGCAACCCGAAGTCCGCCCGGTGGCAGGGACGCGGACTCGGTGACGCCACTCTGACGCGAGCGATGCTCCAACGGCCGCCAGGGGACGACACCTTGGCGGCCGTGAAGCCGCTCGCGCCCGAGGCGACCACGACGTCGAGCATGCCGTCCGTTTCCTGGCGGCACCCCGGCCTGTCACGTCCTGGAGCCGTACTCCGCCTCCGGGGACGGGGCCCCGCGAATCGCCGATGCGGCAACCGACACCGTACGAGGGGGAACACCATGGCATCGGGGCTGACCGCCGACTGGGCGCTGTGGGGCAAGGTGCCACACACCGCCCGCGGCTACGAGGTCGTCGCGGCCCATCCACCGGGCCGCAGCGGCGAGTTCAACGCCGCCATCCAGCACTGGTATCCCGGAACACCGTCCGCCGATGACCGGCTGCCCTGGATCACCATCGGCTGCGACGCGGGCAGTGTGGGCGGCGGCACCGTCGGAGTCTTCCTGCTGGACCGTGCCCGGATCACCCACTTCGCCGTGCCCTACCAGCAGGTGCGGGAAGCGGGTATCGGGTGGTACGGCATGGCCCGGGCGGCCGGGACCGCCGCCGAGCGCCTCGACGAGACCCGTACCGGTCCGGCCGAACTTGCCTTCGGCGAGGACGACCTGCTTGTCGACGACGTCGCCGGTCACATCACCCCCGGTGTCTCGGAGACCACCCGATGGCTGGCGGCCGCCGCGGCCTATCTGCTGGACGGCCCGGTGGCGGTGACCGGTGCCGACGGATACCAGCCGTTCGGCGTGCTGCGCATGCTGGACTCGGTGGCCGCGCTGCTGCCCTTCGGGGTGCGCAGCACGCTCTCCGCGGCCACCTCGACCTCCCCGGGCGCAAAGGTGCCGATGCGCCTGTTCTGGGGAGACCCGCGCGGCGCACCCGGTGTGACCAGCCTGCCGCTGAGCGGCGAACTGCCGGACCTCGGAGGACTGTCGCCGCAGGCACGCACGTACCACGACCTGCTCCTCCAGAACTGGACCCAGGACGGCGGGGAGGCGGTCGTCCACCATCTCGCCGAGGCGCGCGAACCGTTGGACATCATCGATCTGCGCACACCCGAGTACGTCCTGGATGTACTGGAATCCCGGAACCGTGAGCTGGCCGTGAGGCAGGCCCACACGGACCTCGACCACGTGCTGAGCACCACCCCTCGGACGGACGCCGAGAAGGTCTCCGCCGTCCTGGTGACCCGGGTCCTGCCGTACCCGGACACCGACCTGGACGCGGTGGCCCCGCACCTGTCCGAGGACGTCGTCTCGCAGGTCTACAAGAGCCGACTCGTCAACGGCCTGCTCGATGGTCAGGTGGAGGCGGCCTCGGCCTCCTTCGAGCGGATGCGTGCTGCCCGCGCCGCGGCCGGGCTGGACCTGGGTCCGCTGGACCAGATCCTGACCGGTGTCATGGACGAGGTGCTCGCCGCCGGCGGATCGGGTGAGTCCGACCCGGTGACCGAGGGGCTGCTGCCAGGCATCGTCCCCTTCGCCGAGGGCACCATGCCCCTGACGCAGTCGCTGCTGCGCCGGAGGCCCGGCCTGGCGAGCCGACTGATCCGAGCACTGTACGACCGGCCCGAGCCGGCCCCGATGGTACGGGCCTGGCTGCTCTGGCTGTGCGGCGGACCGAACACCCGCCGACGAGTGGACTTCGCCGACAGCGCCGAACTGCCGGTGCTCCACGCCATCCTGAACACCGGCACCGGCCTGGCAGAAGCAGGCCGCAAGTGGGCGGCCGGCCAGCCCGACGCGCCGACCCTGCTGCTGGAAGGCGCGGCCGTCTGCGGCCACGGGGACGAGGTGCTGCAACACCCCGGCTTCTTCGAGGCGCTGGCCCACTCCGTGCGCGGCCCGTCATCCGCGCAGGGCACAGAACCAGGGGAACTGCTCGGACGTGCCCTCGTGCGGCGGCCGGCCGGGCTGCGGCCGGAGTCCGCGGCCCGCTGGGACGTCCTGTGCGCGCTCAAAGGGCTGCCTCCATCCGGATTCACCGCCATGGCGGCGGCGCCGCCCGGCCGGAGCGGCCCGGAAAGCCGGGTCGCCGCCTACGCCGCCGCGTTCGACGCCGAACTCAGGACGAAGCTTCTACGGCGGCAGGCCACAGTGATCGTCCGCGACCTGCTGGACGGCATCCTGGCGGTCGACTCGGACACCGGCATGGGACCGGGCCCGGCTGCCCGCACCCTGACCCTGCACATCCTGGACTGGTCGGATGCGTACACGCAGCCCGTCCTCCACGCCGTACACCGGCTCGCCACCTCGGAACCCCACTGGGACGAGACCGACCAGGACAGGGAGTGGCTGGGGCGGATCTGCGACCGGCTGCCCGCCCTGCGGTCCACGCTGGCCCTGCGCGAGCTGACCCGCTTCGCGGCGCAGGCCACGGACACGCCGGAGATCTGCGACGCGCTGGCCGCCCTTGCCCGCGCCGCCGGCCGCGCCGGGGCCGCCAAGGACGATCTCTGCGCGGCCCTGATGTCGTGGGCGGTCCGCGACCGAGACCGGATCGGGGAACGGATCCTCGCCGTGTTCAACGCCTACCAGGCGGAGTGGGCCCGAGACGCCGGGACGGACCGCGCCGCCGAGGAGCGGGCCGCCCTGGAGACGACGCTCGCCCTGACCGAAACGGACCATCCGGTTCTGCAGTACTACTGCGACCACACCATCCGCCGGCTCACCCAGCAGGGCTCGGACATGGCCGACGAGATCCGGCACCTCCAGGCGCGGAAGTCGCTGCTCGATGACGAGATCAACCGGATGCACCAGCTCAGGGCCACAGCCGCCCGAACCCGCACCTGAACGACGCACCACCCAGGGGGACTCACACCTCATGCCAATCGACAGGGCGACAACCCACCCTGCTCTGCGACCGACGGAGAGGACGCTGCCATGGTGACCCCGCTCGACCCGGACACCGATCCGCCCGAGGCCGCGGGGTTCCGCCTGCTCGGCAAGCTCGCCACGGGCGGCTTCGGCAAGGTCTACCTCGGCCGCCGCTCCGACGGCCGTCACGGCACCGACACCCTGGCGGCCGTGAAGCTGCTCAAGCCGGAGTTCACCGAGGACTCCCAGCACATGCAGCGCTTCCATCAGGAGAGCAAGGCGCTCAAGCGCTGCGAGGGAGCCCGCATTCCCGAGTTGCTGGCCCTCGACTTCCGGGTCGGCGAGCGGCCCACGCTGGCGACCCGTTTCATCCCGGGCCTCTCCCTCTACCGCGTCATGGACGCGCACGGCCCGCTGCCCCGCGACGCGGTGCACGCGGTGGCGGCCGAGTTGGTGGACACCCTCCGCACCGCGCACGACAAGGGCCTGCTGCACCGGGACCTGCACCCCGGGAACATCCTGCTCACCCAGGACGGCCCGTGGATCATCGACTTCGGGCTCACCAGGATCAGGGGCCAGCGCGTCACACTGGCCCTCGGCACGGTCATGGGCCACCCGGAGTTCTGCGCTCCGGAACAGATCCGCGGCCTGGACCGGACCGACCAGGCGACCGACGTCTTCGGCATCGCGGCAATCCTGCTCTACGCCCTCACCGGCCACGCTCCCTACACCGGAGAGGGCGCAGGCGGCCATGCCATGCTGATCCGCCGCCTCACCGGGATGGAGCCCGACCTGTCCGGGCTGCCGGACGACACCACCGGCCGCCTGATCCGCGCCTGCCTCGACACCGACCCCGCCGCCCGTCCGAAGCTGGACGAGATCGCCGACGGCTTCGGCCCGCCGGGCACGCTGCGGCTGCCCAGGGATGTGGTCCGCAGCCTGGCCGCCTACCGGGCGGAGCTACAGGATTTCCTGGCCGCGGCGGGCAACGCCGCCGATCTCACCGTCCCGTTCCGCCCGGGGCGGCGCAGTTGGAGCGCCCGCGTCGGGGAGTGGCCGCAGAGCGTGGTGGCCACCGAGGACGGCGGTGTGGTGACCGCCGACGGAAGCGGCGCCGTGCGCTGGCTGGAAGCCGCGACCGGTGCCGAGGTGATCCGCCGCACGGACCTCGCCGCACCGGTGCAGCTCTGCGCGGACGGCGATGTGCTGGTGATGTGCGACGCCGACGGCCGGCTCGAGTCCTGGAACAGCCGGGACCGCCGCATGTGGTGGTCCCGGTCGGCCGGGACCGTCGTCGGCGCACGGGTACTGCTGCGCCGACAGAGCGTGTTCCTCGGCGAGTCCACCGGCCTCCTGCATCACTTCGACGCGGTGACCCGCCGCATTTGGTGGGCGACCGGGCCCTTCACCGACGCCTCGGGCGCTCCCGCGCTGCCCGTGGCGGCGGGGGCCCGGCACGTGTACCTGTCGGCCGCGGGCAGCGGGGAGATCCTCTCCGTCAACGACGAGGACGGCGCTCTCACCTGGGAGTCCCCGGTGGTGCTGCCTGCCCCCGTCCTCGCCGCGCCGCTGCCGCTGGAGGACCGCCTGGTGGTCGCGGACGGCGAGGGCACCCTGCGCTGTGTATCCGCCGCCGACGGCTTCCCCGTCTGGGAGGTACGGCTCGGCGCGCCGGTGCTGGCACCGCCCGTGCGGGTGGCCGACACGGTGATCGTCGGCGACGCGGCGGGCCTGGTCCACTGCCACAGCGCCGCGACCGGCGAGTGGGTCTGGCGCACTCCGCACTCGGGACAGGAGGAGTTCTTCGCGCTGTGCACGGACGGCGCCGCCGTCTACGCGGGCGGGTGGAGCGGCCGGCTCCATCTGCTGGACGCGGCGGACGGGACGTCGTTGCAGAGCTTCGACCTCGGCGGACAGATCCTGGCCACGGTCTGCGCCCCGGGCGGCACGAACGTCCACGCGGCGTCGTCCGGCGGAACACTCCACGCACTGCCGTCGGCGCTACCGGGACCCCGGTAGCGCCACGGCCGGGGGGAGCGACCCGCTGCGTCCCGCTCCCCCGAGGCAACTCCATCGCGGGGGACGCCCCGGTCACGAGCCTCCTTCAGGTCCTCCCCCGCCGTCCCGCTCCTTCTCTGAGCCCTTCCTCACAATTCCAGTCATTGTCAGCGCATTTGCATTCGGCCAGCCCGAACCCCGTTGTGTGCCACAGGGCTTGTCATCGTGTGGACCGGAACTCCGCTTGACCTGCCGCTACCTGCGAAGCAGGCCTTCCGGGGCAGCGGCGTCGGCGATGTGGTCCTCCGGGGAACCGACGAGGGCGGGGCCGACGTATGCCGCCTGGACTCGTACTCCCGTTCGTGCAACCGCGCGTCGGCTCTCCGCGTCCGTCGGTACGATCACCGAGCGCGAGCGGGGGCTCGTGAGCGAGGGGGCGGGGATGGGCAACGACAGCATCGTTGTGCGCAGAAGGACTTGGCCGTGGGGGGTTGTGGCGTCGGTGGCCACGGCGGGCCTGGTGCTCGGCGGCTGCAGTTCCGGGGACGACGACAAGGCGGCCGAACCGAGCGCTTCGGCGCCGTCGAAGTCCGCCGCCGCGACCGCGTCGCCCTCTGGTGGTGACGCGTCGCCGCTGTCTCCGCTCGAGGCGGACCCCGCCAAGGTGCCCAGGACGAAGAGCCGGGCCGAGGAACTGGCAGCGGCCGTCACGCTCGAACCACAGGGCTGGGGCGCGGGTTTCCAGGCGCAGCAGTCGGCCGAGAGCGCCCCGGGCACCTTCGCCGTACTGGACGAGCAGTGCCGATGGGAGCGGCGGCCACTGCCTCAGAGCGTCCTGGCCTCCCTGACCCGCTACAGCGAGATTCCCGCCGCCGACGGCAAGGGCGAAGTAAAGGCGAGCGCATCGGTCACCGTGCACACCACCGTGAGCGACGCCGACGAGCGGCTGGCCTCCACCTTGGAGGAGCCGCTGCGCTGCCGGGAGCAGCAGGTCCGTACCGATGAGTGGATCGCCGGACTCCAGTCCACCGCCACTCCCTACGGCCAGGGCGGCAACGACTACGCCGACGACCAGATCGTGGAGATAGGCAAGTACCTCAACGGCAACGTTGAGCAGTCCTACTTCTGGTTCGTCACCCGCCTCGGCACAGTGACCGTGACGGTGTCGGTGAAGGGCGCCAAGGGCTACTCGGACAGCGAGTTGAACAGCTACGCGTCGGCCGCCACCAACGCGATGCTCGACGGCGTGAAGTTCCAGCTCGGAGGAGACAACTGATGGAGCCGCTGCGTTCGTCGGATCCCGCGCGTATCGCGGAGCACCGCCTGCTCGGGCGGCTCGGCGCCGGAGGCATGGGCGTGGTGTACCTCGCGCGTACGCCGGGCGGCGCGCTGGTGGCGCTGAAGGTGCTGCTCGCCGAGTACGCCGAGGAGCCGGGCTTCAAGGAGCGGTTCCGCCGCGAGGTCGAGGTGGCCCGGCGGGTCGACAGCCCCTGGGTGGTGCCGCTGGTGGACGCCGATCCGGACGCCGAGGCACCGTGGCTGGCGACGGCGTTCGTGCCCGGGCCGTCGCTGGCCGAGGCCGTGAGCTCGTACGGGCCGCTGTCCGAGCGCGGTCTGCGGGTGCTCGGCGTCCGGCTGGCCGAGGCGCTGGGTGAGGTGCACCGGGCCGGGCTGGTCCACCGGGACCTCAAGCCGGGCAACGTACTGATCGGCCATGACGGGCCGCGGCTCATCGACTTCGGCATCGCCCGCGCACCGGAGGACCGGACGCTCACGGCGACCGGGATGGTGGTCGGCACGCCCGGCTATCTGTCTCCCGAGCAGGCCGAGGGGCGTGGCGGTGACGGCATCGGCCCGGCGAGCGACGTGTTCTCTCTCGGCTGTGTGCTGGCGTTCGCGGCGACCGGCCGGGCACCCTTCGGCAGCGGGGCGCTGGACGCCCTGCTGTACCGGGCCGTCCACGACCCGGCGGACCTGGAAGGGGTGCCGACGGGGCTGCTCGACGTGCTTGGCCGCTGCCTGGAGAAGGATCCTGCGAGGCGGCCGGACGCCGGTGAGCTGGCCCGGGAGCTGTCGGCCGACGGAGCCGCCCAGGACCAGGAGTCGTCCGAGGCCGCGCCTCAGGACGAGGGGTCGTCCGACTGGCTGCCCGAGGCGGTCTCGCGGCTGATCGCCGAGCGCTCGGCCGCCGCGCTCGCGCTGCCGGACATCGAGCACACGCTGGCGCCGACCGAGACTCCGGCCGCTGCCGAAAGCCCGGCCGAGCCGGAAACGCGTGAGACGTCCGCGGCGGCGGAGCCACTGGACTCCCGTCCGGCCGGCCGGCGCCGCTTCCTGCTGCTCGCCGGCGGGGCCGTGGCGCTGGCGGCAGGCGGGGGCGGTGCCTGGTGGGCGGCCGCCCGCGACGGCGACTCCGGAGGCAAGGGTCCTGCTGCCACGCCGTCCTCGCGCGGGCCGGTGCACACCGTCGCGCTGCACGGCGACCTCAGCGGCCCCTACCGGGCGACGGGCCGGGCCCAGGAGCGTGGACTGCGGCTCGCGGTCGAGGAGTTCAACGCGCGCGGCGACGCGCCGTTCACCGTGAAGGTGAAGGCCGTCGACGACGGGGGCGATCCGGTGGCATCGGCCCGGGTGGCCAAGGAGCTCACCGGGGATCCCACGGTTCTCGCCGTGGTCGGCCCGACCACCGACGACACCGGGCAGGCCGCGCTCGCGACGTACGACGCCGGGCTGCTGCCGGTCGTCGGCGTGTCCCCCGGCACGACCAATCTGACCATCCAGGGGTTCCGCTCGTTCCTGCACGCACGGCTGCTCGACGCCGTGCTGCCCCTCTTCGCGAGCAACTACCTGCTCGGCACTGCGCGTTCGCGCAAGGTCGGCATCGTCGTCGACCGCCCGGCCGGCGCCTACGGGACGACCCTGGCGAGTTCGCTCAGCAACACGCTCGCCAACGTCCCGCACCCGTCCGTGCCGGAAGTGGTCAGCGCCATGCGGCGCGACTTCGGCACCGCGCTGGACGGTGTGCTCTCCGCCGGTGCCGACTCCGTGTTCTTCGCCGGTCTCCCCGACCGGGGAGCGCTGATCGCCGCGACACTCCGCGAACGCGCCTTCCAGGGTGCGCGGGTGTCCGGCCCGGCGCTGCTGGACGACCAGTTCCTGACGCAGGCTCAAGAAGCCGCCGAGGGCTGGGTGATGGTGTCGCCGGTCATCGACGCGACCCGCAAACCCGAGGCACGGAAGTTCGCCGCCGCCTACCGCGAACGCTTCGAGGAGGCGCCGCCCCGGTACGCGGCGGAGGCCTACGACGTGACCTCGATGCTGCTCAAGGCCCTCGCCGCGCTGCCGGCGAAGGACCGCACCCGGCAGAACCTGCTCGCCTCCGTGCGGGAAGGGAAGTACGAGGGCATCACCAAGAACATCGCCTTCCAGGAGAACGGCATGATGGCCATCGACGGCAGCGGGGCCTACGTCTGGCGCGTGGACCAGGGCGGCTTCGTGTACGACGGCCCCGCGCCGCTCACCGCCTGATGGAGCCCCTGCGGGCCGGCGACCCGTCCCGGATCGGCCGCTACCGTCTGCTGCGGCGGCTGGGCGCCGGCGGCATGGGCGTGGTCTTCCTGGCCCGTGCGCCGGGCGGGGCGATCGCCGCGGTGAAGACGGTCCGGTCCTCGTTCGCCGACGAGAGCGGTTT
Organism: Streptomyces sp. NPDC048600; assembly: GCF_055587025.1. Classification (NCBI taxonomy): domain Bacteria; kingdom Bacillati; phylum Actinomycetota; class Actinomycetes; order Kitasatosporales; family Streptomycetaceae; genus Streptomyces; species Streptomyces sp. NPDC048600. The sequence goes on from NZ_JBVJGZ010000018.1 coordinate 157,950, forward strand.
CCGGGCCCGTTTCCGCCGTGAGGTCGAGGCCGCCCGGCAGGTCGACAGCCGCTGGGTGGTCACGCTGCTGGACGCGGACGCCGAGGCGGAGACACCGTGGCTGGCGACCTCGTACGTACCGGGACCCTCGCTCGCCGAGGCTGTGGACCTCTTCGGGCCGCTGTCGCCGGCTTCCGTGCGGGTGCTGGGCGTGCGGCTCGCCGAGGCGTTGGAGACGGTGCACTCCGCCGGTCTCGTGCATCGCGACGTGAAGCCGGGGAACGTCCTGCTGGCCCCGGACGGGCCGCGGCTCATCGACTTCGGTATCGCCCGCGCGCCGGAGGGCACCGCGCTCACCTCCAGCGGAATGATCGTCGGCTCGCCCGGCTTCCTGTCACCCGAGCAGGCGCGGGCGCGGGGCGGCGAGATCGGCCCGCCCAGCGACGTGTTCTCGCTGGGGTGCGTGCTGGCGTTCGCCGCGACCGGGGTGCGGCCGTTCGGCAGCGGCGCGGCGGCGGGGGTGCTGCTGCGCACGGTCTACGAGGAGCCCGACCCCGCGGCGCTGCCGGATGCTCTGGCGCCCCTGCTCAGAGCCTGTCTGCACAAGGACCCGGCCGACCGCCCGGGCCTCGCGCGGCTCCGTACGACGCTCGGGGAGGGGACGGCGGCAGGCTCCGCCGAACCGTCCGACTGGCTGCCTGCACCGGTCACCCGGCTGATCAACGACAGATCCGCAGCCGTGCTCACCCTCGGCGCGATCGAGCCGACCCAGGTGTCCGCGTCCGCCCCCTCGGACGCGGCGAACACCGCGTCGGCGGAGGCCCTGACGCTGACGGCCGTCACCGCCACCCGCCCCATCCCGCGTACCGTCGGCCGCCGCGGGTTCCTGCGCCTCGGCTCGACGGCGGGACTCCTCGCGGCGGGCGGTGGCGGGGCCTGGTGGTGGAGCACCCGGAGGGAACCGGGACCGTCCACGCCTTCCGGAGCCGGCCGTCCGCGCCCCGAACTGGTCGTGGCGTTCCACGGCGACCTGACCGGCGCCGCCAAGGAGAGCGGGAAGGCCCAGCTCAACGGTGCCCGGCTGGCCGTCGAACAGCTCAACGCGCAGAGCGACGGCCCCTTCCGGCTGAAGCTGCGCCCGTACGACGACGGCGGCGACGTCAGGCGCGCCCGCGAGCTCGCCGCCCGGCTGTCGAAGGACACCAAGGTGCTCGCCGTACTCGGCCCCACCACCGACGCCTGCTTCAGCGCCACCGAGAAGACCTACACCCGTGCCGTGATGCCCGTCGTGTCCGTCTCGGTGGGCGCCGACACACTGGGTTCATCGATCGACTCGAACATCTTCCACTGCCATGCGGCCCTGCGCGTCCCGCACGGCCTGCTCGCCGCCCCCTGCATCCGCTACCTCAGCCATCACGCCGACTCACGTCAGGTGTTCCTCGTGGACGACCGGGCACAGGGCCAGTTCGCCTGGGCCCTGTGCGACCAGACCGAGCGGGCGCTGAGGCGGAGCGGCCGGGACGCCACAGTGACCCGTGTGGCCGCCGGGAAGATCGACTACGCCTCCCTCGCCGCCGAGGTGAAGGCCGCGCGCGCGGACGCGGTCGTCTTCACCGGCGACGCGCCCCGGGCCGCCGGATTCGCGTCGGCGCTGACCGCTGCCCGGTTCACGGGCGCCCGGCTGGCGACCGAACGCGCTCTCGACCCACGCTTCCTCAACTCGGCCGGCGCCGCCGCGACGGGCTGGGTCTTCGCCACCTCCTTCACCGACGCGACGGCCAACCCCTCCGCGCGCGCCTTCACAGCGGCCTACCGCGCCCGCTTCGACACCGACCCCGCCTGGTACGCGGCGGAAGCCCACGACGCCGTGATGTTCCTGGCCCAGGCCTGCGACAAGGACGACACCACCCTGACGGAACGCGGCGCGATCGCCCGCCGGATGCCCGAGATCACGTACTCCGGCATCACCCGCACGGTGAAGTACGAGCAGGGGTACGGCTACAACCACGACGCGATGTTCTGGTTCCGCGCCGACGACGGAGAGTTCCGGTATCTGGGGCAGTATCTGGACGCGGCGGTGTCGTGACGGGGGGACTTCTGATGCTCCGCCGCTTCCGGCAAGGTTCACGAGCCCAGGACCGACCCGTCAGCGTTCTCTCGTCCTGGTCCACCACCACCCCATCACCGCCCACTCCACGTTGTTGGGCTCCGGCAGGGTTCGGCGCTCGAATTCCTCGTCGATGCGCTCAATGAGTCGGCCCAAGTCCCTTTGCGCACCTGGAGGAAGGTGCCGCATCACCCTCTCCAGGTCATCGCGGGCATCCTCCACCTCAAGACCCGGCGAACAGACCTCGGAGGCGTTCAGGTAGCGGCCGGGCTGCTTGAAGGCCCACTCGAAGCGGGAGAGCGCAACGGCAACCGCGTTGGGCCACATCTCCTGGTCTTCAACTCGGCGGATCGCTGCCCGAGTCCGCGCGGAGACACCACGCACCCTGAGGACCGGCCCCTGCCATCGTGGCCGCCACCGCTCTGCACGGACGGCCTCGGGACGCCTACGCGGCATCGCCCTTTCGGATCAGCATGAGGGCATCTTGCCATGGCTGGGCATTGGAGCCGGAGCATTACAGCGCTGGGCATGTGGAGCACGAGGCCGTATGGGCCGACCTCGCCGAAGTCAGCGAAGGCGCGCTGACCTGCAGCGGCCTTTCACGCGGATCGCTCAGCGCCGTAATAGCCGTGGCGCATCCGGAACCTCATCGGGTCGGTGCCGGCCGCCTCGATGTGGGCGATCAGCGTCGAGCGCACGGGCTCCGGCAACTGCCTGCCGTGCGCTTCGGTCCATTCCAGAGAGGCGAAGACCTGTGCCGCGCCGTCGAGTTGGGCCGGGCTTGGCGACTGGGCGGCGAGTGCGGTGAGGACGAGGTCGGGGTCTTCGGCGAGCAGTTGCTGCTCGATCGCCATGTCGTACCACTTCAGGCCGCCGGTGGACGCTCTGGCGGACACCCCGGCCCAGGCCAGCAGGACGCGGATCCGCTCGATCCCGTCGGGGTAGCAGACTTGGACGAGTGCGGCGAGCCGATCCTCGGCGTCGCCGACTCGATCCGACCAGGCTTCCATGTCACTCCCGGGCGGTTCGGAGAGTTCCATGGCCGCGTCGCGCAGCCCGTCGGGCGCGGCGTCGAGCCAACGCAGCCGACGCCGCTCCTCCTCGTCCTCTTGCACGGCCAACTCGGCCTGGACCTCGCGCGATCCGGTCAGGCCCCGCTCTGCCAGCCATTCGGTGAGTGCGGGACCATCCAGCAGGTCGGCATCGCAGTCACCGATCCCTCGAATACCGGTCTGGTGATGCAGCGTCCAGCAGGCGATCAACTCATCGTCCACGTCGTGAACCATGATCGTCGGCCAGCCGTGGCACCGGCACCGATCCCCGGTACCGCCGTCCACGATGGCCAACAGCTGTGCCAACTCGGGGATCTCGGCGCCTGTCACCACGGTCCGCGCCACGCCCGCGGAGTTCACCTCGCTCGGAGGCCGCTCGGCGATCACGACGCGCCCAGCGCGGTTCAGCACTTCGCGGAGGCGCGCGGTTGTCGGCGCACCCTCGTCCATACCCTTCGTTCCCTCGTAGATCACGTCCGCGAGGATACCGGTGGGGCCGGGGACCTCAGGCCGAGCCACTGCTCGGCGTCCCAGGCCCGGAACCGCTCCACCTCGGTGAACCCCAGCCTTGCCGCGAGGCGCATCGAGCCGACGTTCGCGGTCTGGGTGGTGAGCACCACCGGCTCTCCGGGAAGTACACCGTCGAGCCAGGCGAGGGCCGCCGTACACGCCTCGGTGGCGTATCCGAACCCCCAGGCTCGCGGCAGGAACAGGTAACCCAGATCAGCCTTCCCCACAGCCGCCGGACGGCGGTGCCCCGTGACTCTCCTCAGCAGAATATGGCCGATCATCGCCCCGTCGAGATCAACGACGAAGCTCCCGGGCCACCGCGCGGGCACTTCGGGCATCTCGCGCTCAACCTCTTCACCCGGCCGGGGGCCGCCGAGGTAGGAGTGCACCTCTGCCGATGCGTGCAACTCGACGAACGCCGCACGGTCATGGGCCTCGGACTCACGCAGTACGAGCCGCCCGGTCCGGATCGGGGCGGGTGGCCAGGCGACGGGTCCAAGCTCAGTCATCCCGGGCAACCTATCTCACGCCAGGGCTCCTACCGACTCCCGGCTAACCTTCCGCAGTGGACCTCTACTTCGATCCGGTGTCCTTGCTCGGCGAGGCACGCACCGTCTTCCAGGGGCAGTGGGCGGACCGGCAGTGGCTCAACGTGCCCGGTCCGTTCTACGGAGCCGGGACCGACAACTGCGGGACCGGGCGCATCCACGCCCCTGGACTTGTCCTGTACGAGGGCGAGCACTTCACCGAGTACGTCTACCGACAGCCGCGAACGGCACAGGAGTTGCGGCAGTTGGTGAACGCCGCGGAAGTCGAGGTGTTCTCCGCCTACGGCTGTGACGGCGATGCTCACTGGACGCCGGATGCGGTTCGGCGGTGGTGGCGCGACCGGGCGCGGGTCGTGGAGCACCTGGTGACCCGACGCGCCGACTGGGAGGCCGACGACGCGAGGTCGGGCCAGGCCACGGCCGCCGCTGCGCACGCCTACGCGGCATACATCGACGGGGACTTGCCCACACACCTCCGGACCTATCTCTTCTGGCTGGAGGAGCAGCGCTCCCCCACGAGCGCGGACCGGCTACCGCGGCTGTGACCACCCCGGTCCCGCATTCGGCGCCGGTACCCGTCTTCGCCGGTGAACCAATCCCAGACGTGACGGCTACCAGGTGGGTGACACGTCCGCTCCGAAGCCGCCGCCGGCCGGGCGCTTCTCGAAGTGGAGATGGGGGCCGGTGGAGTTGCCGGTCGAGCCCACTTCGCCGATCTTCTGGCCGGCACTGACCGAACCGCTCTTGACGGTCTGCTCGGAGAGATGGCAGTACCAGTAGTCGAATCCGTGGGCGCGCAGCACCAGGAAGTTGCCGAAGCCCTTCTTGTCGAATCCGTGGCGCACGATGGAACCGCTGAGCACCGCGACACAGCGGGTGCCGATCGGAGCGGCGTAGTCCACGCCGGTGTGGTAGCCCAGGCTCCAGCGAGACCCCTTGATCCGGTAGGCAGTTGTGATGGGACGGCCCGGTACGGGTGATGCGGCGCGGCCGCCGCCGGGAGCGGGCGCCGGGCTCGGGACGCGGAGGCGGTCCCAGGAGGTCTTGCCCGGCATGCCGTTGGCGTCGGCCCCCTCGAATCCGATCTTGCGCTGCCAGGCGGCGTACGACTGCTGGTCCGCCTCCGTCCAGTCGGGTCCGGGACCTGACCGGTACTTGCCGCACCCCTCCGCCACCAGGCGTTTGCCCATCGAGGCGATCAGCGCGCTGTGTCGTCCCTTGCGGAAGAATGTCGTTCCTGGGAATGGTGCCAGGGCAGGCATGACCTTATCCCTTCAGTATGGAGCCGGATCAAGGTTCGGATTGGCCTGCTGCACGCGCGAGATGTCGCCGTACCGCCGCCAGATGTAGTTGATCGCTGCCGAGATGTTCGCCACCGGGTCGTAGATCCGGTCGGAGGTACCCGCCTGGTGGTTCTCGGCGAAGGTCCCGGGAATCACCTGGGCGTAGCCGCGTGAGCAGTTGAGCCTCGCGCCGTCCGACTGGAAGGGGCCTGTCGCGTTCGAGTCGTTGAGGTTCAGCGCGTTCGGCCTGTACGTCGACTCCCGGAGCACGAGGGTCAGGAGACTCGCTCCGTTGGCGACTCCCGTGACCCAGCTCCTCGGCGCGCCGGTCAGGTCGCAGGCCTGCTCGGCGAACGCGCGGGCCGTGGGCTCGCCGAGCGCCAGGCCCGAGTTCCTCGAGAAGCGTACGGAACTCTTGGTGATGGCACCGGGGTGGCGGCAGTCGACGGTGAATCCGGCTCTGGCTCCGAGTTTGGCGAGTGAGGCGCATCCCGGGAATCCATCGGCGGCCGAGCCGGTGAATCCCAGCATGTGCTGCCATTTCCTGTAGGCCGTTCTCGTCTGCTCGCCGAAGAATCCGGTGGCACCGGCGGGGATTTCTATGCCGACTGCGATGAGTGCGTTCTGAGTGGCCTTGATCTCGCCGTTGGTCTTGCCGAAACGCACGTTGGACAGAGCAACCATGTCGCCTCCTAGGGCATGTGGAGGTCGCTGGTTCAGAAACGCACCCGGCGGTCACGGCCTCGCGTGGGAAGCCTCAGACGTTGGGGACTGCGAGCCTGTCCCAACTGAACGGGCCGGGGACACCGTCGGCGGCGGCCCCGTCGAAACCCAGCTTCTCCTGCCAGGCGGTGTACGACCTCACATCGCCCGCTCCCCATACGTCGAACTCGGTGCTGGACGTGTACCGGCCGCAGTCCTCCGCGACGAGCCGGCCGTGCATCGCCGCGATGACGGGCGACCTACGCCCCGCCGAGAAGAACGACGCACCGGGGAAGGGCTCGAACCGCGGCTCGATCAGGGGCGGTTCAGGTGGCTGGGACCCGAACTCCGGCCAGGAACCGGGGTCGACGTGGTCGTTCTCCGGGACATGCGCGTGGGCGTACCACCCTCCTTGCGCCCGCCACTTGTCGGCCGGACACGTGTTGCGGGACAGAGAGGTGGGGCGGCCCATGGGCCAGACGTCCGGCACGTCCCACGAACTGATCCATGCGTGGAGTTCGTCCCAGCCCCTGCAAGGGGTGTCGACCAGCCTCGTGAACACCTTGCCGTTCACGCGACAGTGCGGGAAGAACAGGGACTCGACCTGGATCACGACCTTGCCGGCGCGGTTGGTACGTGTACCTCCGTCCTTGTCGGCCACCGCCTTGCTGCGGGATGTGGCGGGGAAGAACTGCGCGAACGCCCCGGTGAAGGGGTCCCAGAGGATGTGCGGAGCCTTGCCTCTGCCGCTGCCGGTGAAGAAGCCCTTCAGATTCGCGAACGGGAGCAGATCCCGGGGATCGTCGGCGGTGGCCGTCAGGTCCCCTGTGATGTGCGCTATCGCCTTTGCCGGGAATTCCGCGTCGCACGGCGCGTGGTCCCCGATGTCCGTCTTGAGGGCTTGGGGCATCCATGGACTGGGCATGGCGGAATCCTTCCCTCTCGCGTCACACATGATCGCGGGGATGAACGGAGAGACGAGGCCGACGGACAAAGGACTGTGCGGGCCCTTCCCCTGTCCCGGGAAGACGGTCACGCGCGCGCGGCACCGTCAGCCACGACCGCCATTCGACGCACGCCGGGCCGAGCAGCCCGTCTCCGGGCCACCCGCCGGGGCCTGTGGCCGGCCCCGGCCATCACGCTATGACCGTACGAGACCGGTGTCAGCGGAGCGTCATCGCGTCGTCATCGGTGCGGGCCCGAGGAGTGACCTCGAAGTGTTCGAGCCGTCGTCGGCGTCGGGCCGAAGACGTCGGCGAGGCTGGTCAGGACGGAGCCGGACCAGTCGCTCTCCCCGAACACGCTGACCGGCATCGCGAGCACGCCGTACTCGCGCTGGAGCGTCTGCGCCGGGATGGCGGCCGGGAAGAAGTAGTTGCCGGGACAGGTGCGGCTCGCCGTGGGAATCGCGCCGAGCACGTCGTCCGGCAACCGTTCGAACAGCCGCTCAGCCCGTGCGCCGAGTTCGTCGGCGACCTGCCGGGGCACCTCACTGTGCTCGGTCAGCAGACGGTCGGCGAGCCTCAGCTGTGCCGGCGTCGGCGGTTCCACCCGGAACGCCTCGGCCCATTCGGTTTGCGCCGGACCCAGCAGGACCACGCCGAACGTGCGTGGCCACAGCCATCCCTTGGTCACGGAATGCAGCAGGATCGCACGACCCGTGTCCAGCAGTCGCCGAGTGCCGGCGGCGAACGGGGCTCCCAGGTCGTAGACGCTGTCGATCAGCACGTGGCGGTGTGGTGACTCCCGCAGCCACGAGATCACCGCGGCGCACTCGGTATCGGACAGGTACCGGCCGAGCGGCTTGCTGGGGTTGGCGAGCAGCAGGTACTCGGGCCGGTGGTCCGCCGGCGACCTCGGCAGGGCCGGAGCGGGCAGCGTCGGGTAGGACGCGGGCGCCAGGCCCGCGGCACGGGCCAGCTCGAAGTAGACCGGGTACACGTCGCCGGGCAGCCACAACCGCGCTCGCACGGCGTGCAGCCGACGGAACACCACGCCGAGCCCGTGCCGGACCCCGCGACAGACCATGGCGCGGCCGGACCACTCTTCCGGCAGCTCGAAGCGCCGCAGCCAGGCACGGGCGAGATCGCACCGGTGCACCGTGCTCATGTCGCCCGGCGGTTCCGGTCGCAGCGGAGCGAGCGCCCGGTACACGTTCGTCTCGGCGGCGTCCAGAAGCGACGGTGAAGCGCTGAGCTGCCGCTGCCGGAGTTCCTGGAACTCGGCGAACCTCATACCGCCACGCCTCCCGGCACGATCTCGCTGGCCCGGTCTTCCAGGGAGGCGTAGCAGCGTCCGTCGGCCATGACGTTCCAGCTGCGGGCGATCCCGTTGGTGCGCTCCCAGAGCAGGCTGGGCTCGGTGTACGCGGCGATCCTTATCGGCCGTCCGTCCCAGCTGCCGTGGTAGACCGGAGCGCCCCAGGGCAGGCGGCTCGCCGGCTCGAAGCCGTGCTGCTCGGCGAACCGGGTGACGACGGACAGCGAAACCTGGTGCTCGCGGCTCCAGACGTTGGCGGTGCGGTCGAAGTAGAGCGACTCGGTGCTCGTGGACACGTAGAGCTCCTTGAAGCAGACCTCCTCGACGCCGAGAGCCGCGGCCCACGAAAGGTAGTCCGCGACGCCGGCCGCGTCGGCGACGCCGCCGTGCTGGAGCACGCAGATCAGCCGCATCCGCAGCCCCGGCCAGCGGTCGCGTTCCACGCGCCAGGTGTCGATCACAGCGCCGACCGGTGTGCGCAGCATCATCAGCCGCTCGTTGACCGCGTCGTCGTGGTGGTGCCGGGAGACCGCCAGCACGCTCAGGCCCGCGCCGCTCAGGGCTGAGAGGCGGCCGGCCCGGTCAGCGTGCTCGCCCTTCGCCAGGGTGTGCGCGTTGGTGATGAGGACGACCTTCGGGAAGGCCGCCGAGCAGGCGGACACCAGTCGCAGCTGCTGCTCGAACGGTATGAGCGTGGGCTCCCCGCCGCCGGTGATCACCGCACGCTCAGCACCCGCCGCACGGGCGCGCTCCAGCCAGTGGTCGACCGCGTCCCACGGAACCCGTGCCGGTGCCTGGTCGCTGGAGATCGAAGCCGAGGAGAAGCAGAACGAGCACCGGGCCTGGCAGGCGGAGGCGACCGGCAGAACCGAGACCGAGCGCGGTCGCGTGTCGGCGTAGCGACGCCGTGACGCCGGGTGCAGTTGCAATGAGGCCGCCATCGCCTCCTCGACCGTTGTCGGGCGCAGAGTGAACTCGTCGCCAGCTCGGTCGAGTTCATGGACCGCCGACAACCGGATGCGCGCCTCGTGCAGTTCCATGCCGAGGCCGGTCGACACGTTGGGCACCAGCTCGTCGGGGTCCACCATGGTTTCCAGCACCAGCAGCCGGTCACCCGGGATGGCCAGCCGTTCCAGCAGGCGTCCCGCCTTGCCGACACCGATTCCCAGCTCCGCGCGGGTCAGCAGGTGGAACCGGTCGGGGAAGGTGCTCTCCGGAATCCCCGCCTTGCCGTAGGAGAACGCGTACTTGTCGAAGCCCTTCGCGAAATTCGAGAGCACGATGACGTGGAAGCGCTGGTCGCCATGGTTCATCCCGTCATCATGCACGAACGAGCCCCGGACGACAGGGGCTGAACTCCAGGCGGAGCGCGGTGCCCTCGATCCGATCTGTCGTCGTCGAAACCAGGTGGCCGCAGTGCCGGCACCGCCGGTACCGTCAGGGCCCCGCCCTTCGCACCCGCGGCGGCTGCCCCTCGGAGAGCGATTCCCGTGACCGACCAGCGAGCAACGACGACCCTGTGGCGCCCGACCGGCCCCAAGGAGCTGGAACTGGTGCGGGAGACGGACTGGCGTGCGTGGCCGCCCCGGCTTCCCGAGCAGCCGATCTTCTATCCCGTTCTCAACGAGGAATACGCTGTCAAGATCGCCCGGGACTGGAACGTCAAGCAGGACGGCGTCGGCTTCGTCACCCGATTCGAGGTCGAGTCGGAGTTCCTGCGCAGGTATCCGGTCCAGCAGGCAGGCGGACGGACCATCCTGGAACTGTGGGTACCGGCTGAGGAGCTTGAGGAGTTCAACGCCCACATCGTCGGCAAGATCAAGGTGGTTCACGAGTTCCGGTGAGCCACGGCCGTCCCGGCGGCACTGCATGTCGGGAAGCCGTGCCGGGGGCCTCATCGGCGGCCTTGCCGGCAGTCGGTGAGAGTCGCCGCTGCCGGGTCAGGTGAGATCGGCCCAGGGAGTCGGCGGAGCCGAGGCGAAGAAGCGCAGGAGCCCCAGGAGCCGACTGGCCGGCGGAGCGGTCCAATGGCGTTCGCCGGGCCGGGGAGTCGGATCCGCGGCACGGGCGAGAGCCCAGGTGAGGTGGAACCGGAGGACGCGCGCTTCCCAGGAATGGGGGTTGCTCGTCGGGAATCCTTCGCCGGACTCCTGACGGTAACCCGAGAGCATGGCCGGGACGGCGGTCAGGGGAATCTTGGCGAACTCGGTGGCAGGGTCCGCCCATTGGGCGTCTCCCCAGTCCACGATGCCGGCGAGACCCGCCGCCTGTGAGGAGACGAGAAGGTTCTGTGGAGCGATGTCCCCGTGCACCAGAACCTGGTTCGGTGCGGGAGGGAGGTGAGTCGAGAGCCGGTCGAACCAGTCGGTGAGCCAGCGAGCGGCACCGGAGTCGATCCAGCCGTCGGCCAGCAGACGGCCCACCAGCACCCGCGGGTCCTCGGCGTCGTCGTCCATGGGTACGGCGGAGAGGTTCATCGCCGTGGACGGAGACAGCCGGTGGAGCTTGGCCACTTCGCGTCCCACCTGATGAAAGACACGGTCCGTCGCGGCAGGGGGCAGTTCGAGCCGCGCGAGATCGGCTCCGGGCACCCGGACGAGGACCATGTAGGGCACGGCCACGGAGGAGCATGTGTCATCGAACGTGACGACATCCGGAGTGCGCACGCCGACGCGTCGGGCGGCGGGGATGACCGCGGCCTCCTTGACCAGGTCGGGGAGGAATCGCCGGGCTCGCGGAATACGCAGTATTAGGTCGTCCCCGAGTAAGTAGGCGCGGTTGGCCGCGCCCGAGGGGATCGGCCGTACGTTCACGGCGGTGGTTCCGTGCCGGGCGGCGATGGCGGCCAGTGTCTGGTGACTTGCCTCGTAGTCCTCCATGCTCAGGCATGTTCACACGGGTCAGTCTCACGCGTTCGTGTCCGGCACCTGAACGCCCCTTACCGCGACTACGTACCAAGGGCATACGCAGACGACAGCCAGAGGACGACGCACGTCGGTGCCGTGCCCGCGCGGATCGCGCGACGCGACGGCCGGTCGACGCGGAGGGCAGCGATGGGAAGTCCGGCACTGACCTGGATACTGGTGGCGGCCGCCGCACTCGTGACCGTCGTGAGCACCGCGCGACTGGCCGCGGCCGACAGCGGGGAGTCCCGGTTCGCGGCCGGGGGCGACATCGTCATGGCAGGCGGCATGACCGCGATGTTCCTGCCCGCGACCTCGGCCAGTTTCGGAGACCACGGCCCGTGGTGGGTGGCGGTCTTCGCCGCCGTCGGCCTGGTCGGCGTGGTCCTGTCCCTGCGCCACGCCCGGCTGCACGGCTGGCGAACCGGCCGCCGCTGGGCGCATCACATCATCGGCAGTGCCGCCATGGTGATCATGACGTTCGCCATGCCGGGCACCGACTCGGCACCGGTCCTGGCCCTCGGCGGACACTCGACGGCCGGTCCGGGTCACGGTCACGGGGGCGGGGGCGTTCACGGGCACGGGCACGGGCACGGGCACGGGCACGGGCACGGATCAGCCGGGTCAGCCGGGTCAGCCGGGTCAGCCGGGTCAGCCGGGTCAGCCGGGTCAGCCGGGTCAGCCGGTCCATCGCACGGGTCGGACATGGCCGGGGCGGAGGGCACTCAACACTCCCCGGGGACGGCCGCCCACGACACGCCGACCGACGCCGCGGCGGCGGCAGGCGCCTCGTCGTCCCTGTGGCGTGCCGTCGTCATCGTGCTCGCCGCGTACTTCCTGTTGTCGGTCGTCGCCTCGATACGGGCACGGCTCCACAGCACCGAACGACCGACGGGCGCCGGCCGCGGCGCAGGCAGAAGCCGCTGGACACGGCACCTGCTCGCCCTGCCCGACGCGATCGTGGTCTTCGTCGCCTCCCTGGCCGTCTCCGTCTGGGACAGGGCCCGCCCGGGCGCGCACAGGCAACGGGAACCCGTGCTCGGCGGCGACCGGCGTCGGCGTCGCCCGCCGGGCACCTCACCGAACGCGGCCCTGACCGCCCACATCTGCATGGGCGGCACGATGTGCGCCATGCTCGTCATGATGGCGGCCTGAGTCCGGCATTCGGCGCGGCCGTCGTACGGTGTGGAGTGCTGTCCCGCATCCGAACAGCGAGGAGCCTCCGGGCGTGAACGTCGAGATCGATCCATTCGTACGCGACACCGCCGCACAGTTGGGCGCCGGTGTTCCCTACGCCCTCAAAGCCGTGGCCGGCTTGCTGGCCGACGACCCGGACATCGGCCGGCCCTCGGGCCTGCCCGGCATCCTCACGGTGACGGTCGACGGCGACACGTTCGACAACTGCCCTGCTCTGGCCTTCGGTTACATCCACGAACCGGACAGGATCGAGATCCGATACCTGCGACCGCTGCCGTCCCCCGAGCCCGCGGCACCCGCCCGGGACGACAACCAGGGCACCGAGCGGGCCCGGCCTGCCGCTCCTGACGCCGATGCGGTCGTCGTACGGGAGGTCGCCGACGCCTGGCACCGCATCACCCGCTGGCTCCGCCGCAACGCGCCCGACTCCCATGCCGCGCTCCGGCCCGGCGCCGGCCTCGCCGCTCTCGCCGGCCTGGAAGGCGACCTCGGTATGCCCATACCCGTTGAGCTGCGCACTCTGTGGCTGCTGACGGAGGGCGACAACGGCGTCGACCAGGCAGGATGCCTGCCGGGCAACCAGGCCCTGCTGACGCTGGAAGCCGTCGCCGCGCTCTACAGGCGGCGGATGGACCTCCAGGCCCGCGAGGACACACTCGACGCCCAGCTCGGTGAGGATGCCCAGCGCGGTGAATCGGAGCGGATCACCGTGTGGGAGCCGTCCTGGATTCCGGTCATCACGTACGGTACGGCCGACAGCACCTCGGGCCTCTACCTCGACGCCGCGACCGGCTACCTGGGGCAGTGGTCCCGCTACGGCGACGGCGCCGACGACGAACTCGACACGCTGGTCACCTACTTGGAGGAGGTCGCCGACATGCTCGAGGCTCCGGGCCTCGCCTGCCGGGACCGGCCCGGCCTGATCGGCGGCGAGCTCGTGTGGGGCAGTCGGCTCGACCCCTCACAGGAAGGCCTCTGGCGGCCCCTGACCGACTGACCTGGCAGATCCTCTCGACCTGGCAGATCCTCGCGGATCCGCAACCTTTTGTTGCGCATCGGCATCCGTCGGCGTAGGCTGACGTGCAACCAAAGGTTGCGAAAGGGTCGAGTCATGGAGTACGGCAGCATCGAGCGTGACATCCACGTCGACGCGTCACCCGAGGTGGTCTTCGAGGTCATCAGCCGCCCGGAGCACATGCGGGAGTGGTGGCCGGACGAGGCCGGCTTCGAGCCCGTCGAGGGGGCGCCCGGTGAGCTCTTCTGGCGCGACGACACGACCGGCGAGACCATGACGGTCGCGCTGACCGTCGTCGAGGTGGACCCGCCGACGCGGTTCTCCTTCCGGTGGTGCTACACCGGCGCCGAACGCGACGGGGACTCGCTGCTGGTCACCTTCGACCTGGTGCCGAAGGACAACGGAACCGTCGTGCGGATGACCGAGACCGGGTTCCGCGAGATGGGCTGGGAGATCGCCGTACTCGAGGAGCAGTACCGCGATCACACCAGCGGCTGGGACCGCTACATCCCCCAGCTGGGCACGTACATCGCGCGGCTGGTGTCGACCCCATGAGCACGCCCGCGGACGACGAGCTGTGGTCGGCGATCGGCGATCCGACCCGACGCACGCTGATCGACCTGCTCCTCGCGTCCGGACCGGGCACGGCCACCTCGCTGAGCGCGGGCCTGCCCCTCACCCGGCAGGCCGTGTCGAAGCACCTAGCCGTACTCGACCGCGTCGGCCTGATCCGCGGAGAGGCGGCGGGCCGCGAGCGGCGCTACCGGATAGACCAGGCACAACTCGCCCGTGCCGCCGCGCAACTGGCCACAGTCGGGGCCACCTGGGACGCCCGACTGCGCCGGATCAAAAGCATCGCGGAGGCGATCGAACGCAGCCGCACCGACACTGAAGGAGTATGACAATGGTCGACATCCTGCACCGGATCGGCGCCGTCGCACCACTGGACGACGTCTACCAGGCCATCGCGACGCCCGAGGGCCTCGCCAACTGGTGGACGACCGACACCACCGGCAAGAGCGAGGTCGGCGGCACGCTGGTCTTCCGGTTCGGTGACCTCGGTGGTTTCGACATGGAGATCCTGGAGCTCGACCCGGCCGGCCATGTGCGGTGGCGCGTCACGGACGGCCCCGCGGAGTGGATCGGCACCGAGATCGACTGGCGCCTGAGCCGTCACGAGGACTACACGATCGTCCTCTTCAAGCACGAGGGCTGGCGCGAGCCGGTCGAGTTCATGCACCACTGCAGCACGAAGTGGGCGACCTACCTGATGAGCCTCAAGGAGCTCGCGGAGTCCGGCCACGGCAGGCCGGCGCCCGACGACGTCCGGATCAGCGACTGGCACTGAGGGTGGGAGCGGAGCACCGCACCGTGGCGTCGCACCGGGGGCGACGCCACGGCCCGTCGTCCGGGTGCCGGTCGGCAGCGCAGACCGACGGGTCTCCCGGGCGGCCGAGCGGTCTGCCATGATCGCGCGGTGAGTGATACGAGGCTGACCGCGGCGGAGGCTGTCGAGTCGCATGTCCGGTCGTTCTTCGCGGGGCACTCCGTGGAGGCCGTCGACCCAGCCCTCGGGCCGCAACAGCGTGACCGGGTACCCGACCTGCGCGTACTCGTCGTAGGCCCCGGTCCCCGCGCCGACAGCTGGGCCTACGTGACCGCCGGATGCTGGGCGCTGTCGGAGGAGGACGGTCACGGGCTCGAGTTCGTCATGACCGCTCACGTTCGCGACCAGCGGTTCACCGAGCTCCTGGCGATGATCGCCTCCTACCACGGCGGAGGACACCGGCTGGAACTGGAACACAGCATGCCGATCGGGGAACCGTGGGTTCCGGGCTCTGCCTGCGACCACCTGCTGATCAGCCTGCCCTACCTCCACGGGCCGGACCTGGAACGCTGTCCGCTGCCCCAGGGCGAGGCCCGCATCCTGTGGACCCTGCCCGTGACCGCCGCGGAGATCGCGTTCCGCAGGCAACACGGCACCGAGGCGCTGGAGCAGTTGTTCGACGCTGCGCAGATCGTTCCCACTGATCCGTTCAGCTTGATCTAGCGCGGAACCCCGGGCGTTGACGCCCGGGAGGAAGCGCTTCTCTGGATCGCTCTGACCCGCAGGTGCTCACGGACCTGGACTGCTGACCTCAGTCGGGTCGCTTCTGGTTCTCGATGTACTCCTTGATGATCTCCAGCGGTGCGCCGCCGCACGAGGCGGCGAAGTACGAAGGCGACCAGAAGTGGTCGCCCCACAGGTACTTGCGGATATGGGCCGGGAACTCCTGACGGAGCCGCCGGGCTGAGACGCCTTTGAGAGAGCCGACCAGCCGGGACAGGGCGACTTTGGGCGGGTAGTGCACCAGCAGGTGGACGTGTTCGCTCTCCCCGTTGAATTCCACCAGCTCGGTGTCGAAGTCCGAGCACACGTCACGCATGACCTCCTCACAGCGCCGGAGGATCTCGTCGGTGAACGGGCCGCGCCGGTACTTCGGTGTGAAGACCAAATGTGCGTGGAGAGTGTGGACGACGGTTCTGCCCCTGCGGATGTCGGGGTTCGGTTCCCAGCGTGGTGACATAGACCAATGCTACGATCGGGCCCGTGAAACTCGTCGTGCAGGTGAAGCTGGTGCCGGAGGCCGGGCAGGCCGCCGCCATCCGCGCGACCCTGCGCACGGTCAACGACGCCGCGAACTGGGTGTCGGCGGTGGCGTTCGAGCAGGGCGTGCCGCGCGAGTACGAGCTGCGCAGGCACACCTACGCCCAGTTGAGGTCGCGGGGGCTGGGGGCGCAGGCGGCCCAGCACACCATCAAGAAGGTCCGCGACGCCTATACGACGCTCAAGGCCAACATCAGGGCCGGGAACCTCGGCAGACCGGGCTCGAAGCGGCGCCGGAAGGCCGCCTCCAAGCCCGTCGCCTTTCGGCCCGAGGCAGCCCAGCCCTACGACGACCGGTGCCTGTCCTGGCAGTACGACGCGCGGACGGTGTCCATCTGGACCACCGCCGGCCGCATCCGGAGTGTGCGGTTCATCTGCTCCGCAGGCGGCCTGAAGATGCTCCAGCAGTACCGCAAGGGCGAATCGGACCTGATCGAACGCGACGGCACGTTCTATCTGATCGCCACCTGCGAGGTGCCCGAAGCCGAACAGTACGAGCCCGACGGGTTCATCGGCGTCGATCTCGGCATCGTCAACATCGCCACCACGTCCACCGGCTACCAGGCCGCCGGGCGCGATGTGAACCGGCGCCGCAAACGCCACGGCGATCTGCGCACCAAGCTCCAGCGCAAGGGCACCAGGTCCGCCAAGCGGCTGCTGAAGAAACGCAGCCGGCGCGAGCGGCGCCATGTCTCCAACACCAACCACATCATCGCGAAACGCATCGTGACCGAGGCTGAACGCACCTCGGCCGGGATCGCCCTGGAAGACCTGGGCGGCATCCGGCAGAGGGTACGGCTCCGCAAGCCCCAACGGGTCACGCTCCACTCCTGGGCCTTCGCCCAGCTCGGACAGTTCATCGCGTACAAGGCACGCCGCGCGGGCGTGCCCGTGGTCCACGTCGACCCCGCCCACACCTCGCAGACGTGCTGCGAGTGCGGGCACGTCGACAAGAAGAACCGGGTCGCCCAGGCCCTCTTCATCTGCCGGAACTGCGGGGTCGTTGCCCACGCGGACCGCAACGCTTCCCACAACATCGCCCGACGCGGCGCCGTGGTGTGGAACGCGGGGCGTGAGTCACGCGTCCCTGCCACCCCGTAGGGGTGACTGGACGGAGGAGTCCACCCAGCAGCCAGCCGGGCACTACCTCCAAGCCCCGTCCTTCAGGACCGGGTCAAGTTGACGAGATCTGTCGTCTGACGCAACGGCAGCGACGAAGCGTGGCTGGAGCTGGCTCAAGTCGACGGCGACGACTGGGGGGTGACCGCCGATTGGGCCTCGTGCATGACAGCCGACTTCCCCGCCTGCCTCACCGTCGAGGAGGTCGCCGACTTCGCCGTCCGGATGCTCTCGCATCTTCGGGCGCCGTCGGGCCGCCGCTTCTCGGCGGCGGTGACTCCAGGACGGAACAATCCGCTGACGCTGAGAGCCGAACCCGTCGACGACGGCTACGCCTTCTTCGTTCGCCTGACTCCGAACGGCGACGACGACGTCTGTCACTTGCAGATGGAAATCGACCCGGTCCATGTCGCGGAGCTTCGTGACATGTTCGACGGGCTGCGGGTGTCGTCGGGGCTCTGACCGCACAGGTGTGACCGCGACAGAGGTGACCGTGCCTCGAGACACAGGCATGGCTGCGCGCCCGAATCGGTGCGCGGCCCAGGCCAGGCTGTCGTGCAACTGTTCCTCAGACGCGGGTTCGACGGTGGACTCTCGACCAGTTCCGCCCACGTCTCCGTGGCTCCGGCCACGCCGGCAAACAGCCACCAACATGGTGGTCCTCAACGGCTCCTGAGCCGAGCAGTCAGGCGCTCGACCAGTTTGGGTCTTCTGCTTGGCAGCGGGCCGTCGCAGGGTTAACGTGCCTCAACCTCATCCCGCTGAGCGCGTTCTTCCGACTGTCGATCGATCATCGACCTGCCGTGAGAGGACCTTCATGCCCACACGTCGTAGCGCGACGGCAATCGCCACCCTGACCGCCGCCGCACTCGTCTCCCCCCTGCTCCTCGCCGGACCGGCCACCGCGGAGGCCGACAACCCGAGCTGGGCCAACCGGGGCGACGCACTGGCCAGGAAACTCGTCAAGGAGTCCACGGCCAAAGACGCCTTCCGCCACCTGAAAGTCTTCCAGGCCATAGCCGACCACAACGGCAGAACCAGAGTGGCCGGTTCGAACGGCCACGCCCTGTCGGCCGCCTACATCGAGGTCGTCCTCAAGGCAGCCGGCTACAAGCTCTCCCGCCACGAGTTCGACTTCGTCTACACCGACGAGATCGCCGAGTCCCTCACCGTCGTCTCGCCCGCGCCGCGCGACATCCCGATCGAGCTGATGACGTACACCGCCAGCGGGCCCGAGGGCGGAGTGACCGCGGACCTGGCCGTCGCCCCCGTGGACGCCGACAACACGCACGGCTGCGACGCCGCCGACTTCGCGGCCGGCACCTTCACCGGCAAGATCGCCCTGATCAAGCGCGGTGGCTGCACCTTCGCCATCAAGCAGACCAACGCCCACGCGGCGGGCGCGGTCGGCGCCATCGTCTACAACAACACCGCGGGCGCGCTCAACGGCACCATCGGTGACTCGACCCTCGGCAAGATCCCCACCGGCGGCATCACCCAGGCGGACGGCGAGGCGCTGGCCGCCGAGGCCGCCCAGGGCCCGGTGAAGGTCACCCTCGACGTCCGCGAACTGCGCGAGAACCGCAAGACCTTCAACGTCGTCGCGGAGACCCGCGGCGGCGACGCGGCCAACACCGTCTTCCTCGGAGCGCACCTGGACTCGGTCTCCGAGGGCCCGGGCATCAACGACAACGGGTCCGGCTCGGCAGGCATCCTCGACGTCGCGCTGAAGCTGGCCAAGTCCCAGCACAAGGTCAAGAACAAGGTGAAGTTCGCCTGGTGGTCCGCCGAGGAGTTCGGGCTGCTCGGCTCGGAGGCGTACGTCGCCTCGCTGACGGAAGAGCAGAAGAAGCAGATCAAGCTCTACCTGAACTTCGACATGATCGCCTCGCCGAACGCCGCCTACTTCGTCTACGACGGCGACGACTCGGACGCCACGGGCGCCGGGCCCGGCCCCGAGGGCTCGGCCCAACTGGAGAAGGGCATCACCGACTTCCTCGACTCGAAGAACATCCCGCACGAAGGCACCGACTTCACCGGCCGCTCCGACTACGGCCCGTTCATCGAGGTCGGCATCCCCTCCGGCGGCACCTTCACCGGTGCCGAGGGCATCAAGACCGAGGCGCAGGCCGCGAAGTTCGGCGGCCAGGCCGGTGTGGCGTACGACGTGAACTACCACGCGTCCGGTGACGACATCAGCAACATCAACATGCGGGCGCTCGACGTCAACGTCGACGTCATCGCCGACGCGGTCGGCCACTACGCCTACGACCTCTCCCCGCTCACCCGGCCGGTGGTCTCCACCCCGACGAACGGTGACTCGGGCAGCGGCGGCGGCCTGCACGACGGCCACGCGCACGTGAGCGAGTAACCGTCCCGACCCGTGTGGTGCGGCCCTCGCCAGAGGACCGCACCACACGTGCGTCCGGACACACGCGTCCGGTTCACGAAGTCGTCCACGACAGTGCCCGTCGTGAGAGCGTGAGGCGGAGGGTTGGCGGGCGGATTGTTCGCTGTGGCCCGGGAGATCGACGTCGAGCGCGGAAGGAGAAGGCGGAGGTGTCCGACGGCCTTGCGTGGATCGCCGACGCGTGGCGTGGTGCGAGCCCGAGCGCCGGAGAGCTGTATGTCACCTGCGCCCGTGGCCTCACGCCTCGGCAACTGGCCGAGCGTATGGCCGACCACGAGCCTGTCGAGATCGGGCCAGAACTCACCGTCCAGGAAGCGTCCGCAATGGTCGACCTCGCCGAGATCTACTGTGTCGGCCGCACCGGACGGAGTGGCGACTGGGCGTTCATCGTGGAGTGCGGGGGCAGTGAAGGATGGGCCCTGGACCCGGAGGTGTCTTTCGGCGCAGAGGTTGTGATCCTCGACCCGCGGCCCGACGATCCGCCCTCCTTCTTCACGTACCTCGCCCACGGCGAGATGCGACTGCACTTCGAGTTGGGGTTCGGCTACCACCCTGCCGGAGCTCAACCCGATCTGCTGCGACCGGCGTTGGAGACAGCTGGAGTCGTACCGCCGGAAGGCTCACTCGATGACCTGCTCGGCCCGGATGTGGAGTTGTCGCCTGCCGAGCAGAAGCGCCGGGTGTTGAAGGTCGTCGGTGAGTATTTCGGGCTGTCGCTGCCGCGGCAGGTCATCGAGAGCGGGCGGTTGCCTGGCGTGGTCACCCGCACGTCGCCGCCGTCCTCATGGTGACAGGCGCGCCTCGATGGTCTGTTGTCCTATGCCGTGGCGGGGAGCCCTCGTTCGTCAGGGGGCAGGGCCGGGTGGCGCCTCCGCGTCACCTCGCACGCAGGGTGAAGCCCGCCGCCCTGGTGTCCAGCGTGGTGCTGCCGTCGGCGGCCGTGGCCAGGACCGCGACGTGCCAGGAACCCTGCGGGGACGACGCGGCCTCGGCGGGGGTCACCCGGACCGTGTAGGTGCAGCGCGCGGTGTCGGTGTCGACGGTCATGCAGATGGCCGACTCCTCCGCGGCCATCTCCTTCGCGGTCGGCTCCTTCTCGGCGAGGGCGGACCGCGCCGGATAGGCCAGCACCTTCACGCTCTTGACGCCGCCGGACGCCGTGACCTCGGTGCTGAAGGAGAGCGAGCCGTCCCGGCCGCCGTCGGGGGCGGTGTAGCGGGCGGTGCTGTGGGCCAGGGCAGGAGGCTGGTCCCCGGCGTAGGCGAGGGCGAAGGCTCCGGCGCCGCCGAGGACGACGACACCGGCGGTCAGGGACAGGGCGACACGGCGGGACATGAGGATTCTCCGTAACAGTCTCGGTGGCGTGGAGCCGGCGCTCTCGGTTGCGCCGCTGCACCGATACTCGCCGCGCGGGGCGGTTCCGGACGTGAGCACGGATACTCAACTCGGGCTGAGTGATCGGAACCGGAGCGGGGTGCGCCTACCCGCTTCGGTCCGGGTCCGAAGTCGGGCGGTCAGAGCCGGACGACGATGAGGGCGACGTCGTCGCGGCCGCCGGTGGCCACCCCCAGGCGCTCCAGCAACGTGTCGGCGATCTGCTCGGCGCCCAAGCGGCTGCAGTCGGCGAGGACGCCCGTCAGACGGTCCAGGCCCGCGCCGATGTCCTCCTTGCGGCGCTCGATGAGACCGTCGGTGTAGAGCACCAGGGTGTCGCCGACCGTGTAGTGGATGCTGGCCTGCGGGCGGGGCACATGCTGCGGGCGCGCGGCCAGGGGCGGGTCGGTGGCCTGGTCGAGCAGTTCCGTACGGCCGTCGGTGTGCAGGAGGACCGGTGGTGGGTGCCCGGCGCTGCTGTAGGTGATCAGCAGGCTGCGCCGGTCGACGATCGCCTTGAGCGCGGTCGTGCCCGTGGCGCCGTCGATCGAGCGGGCGTACAGGCCGAGGACCTCCAGGGCCTGGGCGGGCCGTTCGAGGGCCCGGATGGCCGCCGAGAGGGCGCTGCGCAGCATGCCCATGACCGCGGCGGCCCGAAGGCCGTGGCCGATGACGTCGCCCACGGCCAGGGCCAGCCGGTCCGGGGGGAGGTCGACGACGTCGTACCAGTCGCCGCACACGTTCAGGGAGCCGACCGCCGGGAGATAGCGCACGACGACATCGCTGTGGTGGTGGGCCAGGTCCGGGGTGTGCAGCATGGCCTCCTGCAAGGTGACGGCGATCTCGCGTTCCCGGGTGTGGGCGTGGCGCAGTTCCTCGTTCAGCCGCTGGAGCTCCCGGGCCCGCGCGTACAGCTCGGCTTCCAGCGACTCGGCCACCTCCAGGTGCTTTCCCACCCGGACGGCTGCGGGGTGTGCGGCCTGGTGGGCCTTGACGAACGCGGTGACGTCCTCCACCCGGTGGATGATCCACGCCACCTGCCCGTCCGGGCCGAGAACGGGGGTGTTCACCGGCGACCACCAGCGTTCCTCGAACGCGCCGGGCCTCTGCGTGACGGGGATGTCGTACTTCTGGAGCGCCATCGTGTCCGGTCTTCGGGTCGCCAGCACCCGTTGCAGCGAGGCGTTCAGGTTCCGCACCCCGTCGGCTCCCGGGTCGTCGGGGTTGTCGGGGAACGCGCGGAAGATGTGCTGGCCCACGAGGTCGTCCCGCGTCCGGCGGGTGGCCTCCAGGTAGGCGTCGTTGACGTCCACGATCATCAGGTCCGGGCCCAGCACCAGATAAGGGCTCGGTGTGGCGGCGAACAGCGCCTCGTGATCCACATACGCCGCCATCTCGCCGCTCCTCGTGCCCGATACCGCTGGTGACCTGCCCCCAACCTAGGCCGCACCCGCCATCGGCTCACGTCAGCGCCGCGCCGACGGCGGACAGCGGTCGGTCTGGGGCTCCGCCGTCCGGGACCGTCCAGGACCGTGCGGTGGCCGGGGGGCGGCTCGCCGAGGCGGGGAAACACACCCGCCGACGCCGTCGTCACCAGCGGCTTCGTGAACGGAACGGTCCGTCTTCAGTTCGACTCGGACGACCTTTCCGACTTGGGCCTGCTGCTGGACGCCGTCGAGGAGGCCGAACAGGGAGCCGGCCTCGACGAGCCGTTCACCGCGGACTGGCCCCGGTCGGGGCGAGGCTCGATCCTGCCGCTCACCCCTTCGCGGGGCGGTGCCGCCAGGGGTTCGATCCGTTCGTGCTGCGCAGCCTCGTCCTCACGGGGGTGAGTGGGTCGGCGTCCGCCCGCAGTGCGGCGATCTCGTCGACGAGGCGCGCTGCGGTGGCGGACGGGCCGGGCTGGTCGAGCTGGGCGGCGAGGGCGAGTGCCTCTCCGGCGTGGGCCGCCGCCTCTGCCAGGGCGCCTCGGTCGCGTTCGACGGCGGCGAGGTCCAGGCAGGTCAGCGCGACGTACGGTCGTGCGCCGAGGACCCGGTTGCGGGCCAGCGCCTCGCGCAGCAGCACCTCGGCCTCCGCCGGGCGGCCGGCAGTCAGGGCGAGACGGCCGAGGTCGCGACTGACCGTCCCCGAGAAGTAGGCCGTGGACGTGCCGATGGCTCCCGGGTACGGCCGGAACAGGGCGAGCTGGTCGTACGCCAGCCGCGCGGCCTCGGCGTCGCCGATGAGCTCGATCAGGTCGACCAGGTGCATCAGCACCGCCGGCCACGTCGGGGTCGTGATCGGAAGGGGCAGCAGAGGGCGCAGCTGGGTGTAGACCTCCCGTGCCTCGTCCAGCCGCCCGGCGAGGAACAGCACCCGTGCCCGCACCGAGAGGATCAGCGGCTGTCTCGGCGCCCGGTCGAAGGCACGCCACATCTCCTCGGGCAGTTCCTCGGCGTCACCACGGACAAGGGCCAGTTGCTGGCACAGTACGTAGCTCATGGCGATCGCGGTCGGGTCTCCGCTGGCCCGGGCGAGTTCGGTGGCTTCCTCGTTGCAGTGGCGGGCGTCGGCGAACCGCCCTTCCTGAGCGGCGCGGGAGGCGCTGACGCGGAGCAGGTGCCAGCGAGTAAGCGGCAGTGCGGTGCGGGCGGCGATCGCCTCGATGCCGCGGATCGCCTCGTCGACCAACTCCAGTCGGCCCAGCAGGTATCCGGCTTGGACACGCCAGTGGTGGCCCAGCACCGCCGCGAGCGGGTCGCCGAGTTGCTCGGCGCGGGACACGGACAGCTCGCCGAGGCGCAGGCGTTCGGGGGTGTCGTCCGGGTGCGCCAGGGTCATCTCCCTGGACCGTGCCGCGTCGAGTTCGGCCCGCGGGTCACCGGTGGCCTCGGCCAGAGCGAGGGCCGCGCGGGCGTGCTCGGCGGCCTTCTCGGGTGAGCCGAGATCGGCCAGGGCGGTGGCGCGCTGGGCGAGCAGCAGGGAGCGCACGGTGTCCGGCAGGCCCTCGGCGGCCAGCGCCGCCCCGCACAGTCGGCTGATCGTCTCCGAGGCCTGCGGGAAGGTGACGCCCCGCAGCACCAGGGCGGCCTCGGCGAGGAGTTCCGGCCGGCCGGTCGCGTTCGCCGCGTCGGCGGCTTCGACGCTGTGGCGCAGGCTGGCGTCATAGCGTCCGGCAAGGTACTCGGCGCGGGCCAGCTCGATGAGCGTCGGGGTGTGCAGGGGGTCCGTCGGGCCGAGTACGGCGGTGGCGTCCGCCAGGTGCCGGGCGGCGTCGGCGTAGGCGTGCCGTTCACGGGCCTGATCAGCGGCGATCCGGGACCAGTGTGCGGCGGCGGAACGGTGCGCGGGCTCCTTTCCGGCCCGTCGCCAGTGCGCCGCGATACGGGCCGCCTCCGCCGGGTCCTCGGCGTGTTCCAGCGCGCGCGCGGCGGCTCGATGCAGGGCACGGGCGGCGGCGGGGTCGGTTCGGCCGAGTACCTCGTCGCGTACCAGGTCGTGGGTGAAGCGATAGGCGCGTCCGGGTCCGGTGGTCTCCGCCGTGGTGAGGACACCGGCGTGCCAGGCCGCCGTCAGCGCCTGGGCGACTACGCTCTCTCCCAACTCCGGCAGGACCGCGGCGAGCTGGGCGGTGTCCAGCCGTTCACCGAGCACGGCGGCGGCGCACACGACGCCTCGCTGCTCGGTGGTGAGTCCGGTCAGCAGCCCGCTGACGACGGTGCCGAGGTCGACGGTGTGCGTGCGCAGTGCCGTGACGAGCAGCGGCAGCCCGCCCGTACGCCGGTACGACTCCGCCGCGTTCGGCTCGCCGACGCACTGTGCGACCTCTTCCCGGGTGAACGGCGCCAGCCGCAGCACGGCGGCTTCGTTGCGGCCGAGATCCGCGAGCGCTCCCGCGGTCTGCTCGGGCCCTGGCTCCCGGTAGGTGCCGAGCACGAACAGCCCGTGCTCGGCCGCCCCGTCGGCGACCTGCCACAGCAGGTCGAGGCTGGCCGTGTCGGCCCAGTGCAGATCGTCCAGCATCACGGCCAGGGGGTGTTCGGCTGTCGCTCCGGCCAGCGCCTCGCTCATCCTGGTCAGTTCACGGAACCGGGCCGCTGCCGCGGCCGACTCCGTCGCCTCCCAAGGCTGTTGTCCCGTCTCGGTCCCGACTCCCCTCAGAGGAGGGGCAGTCGGCTGTTCCGCCGTCCCAGGAGTGACACCGGCAAGTCGTAGCGCCCGCTGCCAGGGCCACAGGGGTGGTGCCACCGCGTCTCGGGGGCAATGGCCTCGTACGACGGTGAAGCCCGCGAGCTCGGCGTAGCGGTGCAGTGCCTCGGCCGCGAGGGTGCTCTTGCCGATGCCCGCCGGGCCCGCGAGCAGCACCACGGATCCGGTGCCACTCGCCGCGGCCTCGATCCGCTCGGCGAGAAACGCGAGTTCCGACTCGCGCCCGACGAAGTCTTCACGCGGCCGGCGGACCGGACGCGGGCCCCAGGTGGGGGTGTGGGTGGGCGGCGCTGTCGCGGCGCCTGGGCGTGGCTCTCCCTGCGACGGGTGGGGCGTCGACTGCTCGGCCTGCCGGCCTTGTGCGTGGGGCTGTTGGCCCGACGGCTCGGCCCGCCGGGCTTGTGCGTGGGGCTGTTGAGCGGTCGGCTCGGGCGGGGCCGCGCGGGCGGCGCGCAGCCAGCGCCGCCACTGCTCCTCGTCCAGCAGCCCCGCACCGATCGCGTCGGCGGCGCTGGGCCGGCCGCGGCAGTGTTCGAGCAGTACCCGGACCAGGACCAGGAACGCCACCTCCGACTCAGGCAGATGCCTGCCCTGCTTCCAGTCACTGACCCGGCGCCCCGAGATCGGCCTTCCCCGCCCGGCGGGACGGCGTCGATTGGCCTCGGACACCGCGCTCTTGACCGGAAGGTCCGCCGCCAGTCCCAGCAACTCGCCCAGCCGTTCGGCGAACACCTGCCGCGGTGTCGGCTCCGTCTCCCCCATACCCCTGCCCCCAGAACGCCGTGTCCGGACCGGACCGGACCGGAAAACCACCCTAGGTCCTTCACCAGCGGTAACACACCCGCAGTGACCGAACCGCCACCCAACTCGGCGCGCGACTGGGTCAATTGGCGTGCACCGGCCACAGGGCCGTGCAGGACAGCCGACACCCGTGCCGGGCGCCGCACTTGCAGCCGTTCATCCGCTCGGGGGAAGCGAGACAGGGAGGGGACACATGGTCTGGCCATCGGCGCTACGCCAGTTGTTGAGGCGGCGCGCATCCCGGCGCCGGGCAGTGGGGGTGACCGCCGTGGGCGTGGTAGTCAGCATGCTGTTCGCCCTCGGGGCCACGGGCTGCGGCCCAAGCTCCAAGGTCACGGTCAAGGCGCTCGCCCGGGGCGTCACGAGCGCTTCGCCGTTCTTTCGCGGGGCCGGCCTGGCCGTCGACCTCATCGGCACCCTCTCCGCACTGAACGGCGGATCCAAGTCGGGTGCCACGCCCGGGCTCTACGGCGGGACGCGGCGGAAGTCCAGCTGTGACAAGGGGCAGCTCATCGCGTTCCTGAAGGAGAATACGGAGAAAGCGGCGGCGTGGGCCGATGCCCGGGGCATCGACGTCGACCAGATCGAGAACTACATCGGCAAGCTCACCCCGGTCCTCCTGCGCAACGACACCTTGGTCAAGAACTTCGACTACGACGCACGGAAGAAGCAGAAGAAGTCCTTCTACGCCCTGCTCGAAGCCGGAGTGGCCGTCCTCATCGACGCCTACGGCCTGCCCGTGGTCCAGTGCCGCTGCGGCAACCCGCTGCAGAGCTTCGACAAGGCGCGGGACGACGTCGAGGTCGACTTCGACGCGGACGTGGACGTGGACGGGGGCAAGGACGGCAAGGACGGAAAGGGTGGGAAAGGCAAGAAGGGCAAGGCGTGGAAGGGCTTCGACAAGAAGCGGATCGTGAAGGTCGAGCCCGCCGAGAAGAAGCTCGACGCCGTCCTCCTTGTCGAAGACAACCAGGAGGGAGAAGACACTCGCCTCGAGCGGCCGGCCGGCACGTCCGGCGAACAGGACGAGGTACGGGAGGTCGACCCGGAGCCGACGGAGGCCGAGGTGCCGGACGTCGTGGGCCAGTCGGCCGAAGAGGCTGAAGCGGCCCTGCTCGAGGCCGGGTTCGAGATCGAGACCGCCACCGCGGACCCGGGTGAGGCGGAGTCCGCCGAGCCCGGCCAGGTGATCCGGCAGGACCCGGAGGCCGGCACGGTAGCGGCCCGAGGCTCGACGGTCACGCTGTACCGGGCAGAGGACTCGGTCGTACCAGAGGCCGATTGCAACGAGGTGGGCGTCGACTTCGCCTCGTACGACGCCCTGGAACCCGGAGCGAGCGGCGCGCTCGTCACCGCAGCGCAGTGTCTGCTGAAGAACGCGGGCTACGATCCGGGCCCGGTGAACGGGGAGTTCAGCGAGGAGACGGCCACGGCAGCGGTGAGTCTGCAGTCCGACCACGGGCTAGAGACGCTGGGCGTCGTCGGGCCGAAGACCTGGACGGTCCTCCTGGCCCGTGGGGACACCCCGGACCTGGCGGCGGGCTCCAGCGGCGAAGCCGTCACCCGGCTCCAGCGCGCCCTGACGGCCGCCCTCGGAAAGACCGTCGCCATCGACGGCGGCTTCGGCACGGTGACGGAGGACGCCGTCCGCTCGTACCAGACCACCCTCGGCATGGAGCCCGACGGTGTCGTGGGACCACAGACCTGGGCGGCTCTCCAGGCAGGACAGTAACCGACGGAGGGACAAGACGATCATGGCGAAGAACGTCACACGGCGAGCGGCCTGCGCCGGGGCGCTGCTCGCGCTGGGCGCACTGCTGGGACCGGCACCGCAGGGAGCCGTCGCCGCGACCGGGGCGCCGGACACGGCCTACATGGCGTGGCGCGGAGCCGGAGGCGACCCGAACATCTACTGGTCGCGCCTGGTGAACGGGCAGTGGACGCGGCAGCAGGGCTTCCCGGCGACCACCGCCCGGGAGCCCGACCTGGCGTACGCCAACGGCAGGGCGTACATGGCGTGGCGCGGTTCCGGGGCGGACAACCACATCTGGTGGTCGAGCTACGACGGGCAGCGCTGGGCCAGGCCGCGGCAACTGGCCGACCGGCGGAGCACCTACGCGCCGGCGCTCGGTGTGGTGAACGGCAGACTGGTGATGGCCTGGCGCGGGGCCCAGCCGGACGACCACATCTGGTGGTCCACTTTCAACGGGACCTCGTGGTCCGGGCAACGGGTGCTGAACGACCGGCGAGCGGTGGGCGCTCCAGCGCTCGGGTCGGCCAACGGGAAGCTGGTGATGGCCTGGCGTGGCACCGGGACGGACGACCATATCTGGTGGTCCACCTTCAACGGCACCTCGTGGTCCGGGCAACGGGTCCTCGCGGACCGCAGGACAGCCGCCTGGCCCACCCTGGGAACGCACGGGCGGACCCTGTTGATGGCCTGGCGCGGGGCGGGGGCGGACGACCACATCTGGTGGTCCACCTTCAACGGGACCTCGTGGTCCGGGCAACGGCTGCTGGCCGACCGCAGGACGGCGAACTACCCGGCGCTGGGACGGGGGGCCGGTCGGCTGTACATGGCCTGGCGCGGGGCAGGGGCGGACGACCACATCTGGTGGTCCTCGTTCAACGGGTCGGCCTGGTCGGGGCAGCGGCTGCTGTCCGACCGGAGGACGAGCGGTGCGCCCGGAATGAGCTGACGGAGCAGATCCGCCGCGCGAGGCCGGCTTCGCCGAGATGAAGAGGGTCCGGGTGAACGCCGTGGCATGGGAGAGGCAGTAGGCGCGCTCCCTCCAGAAGGCACGTTCCTCGCACCTTCCTCTCCCACCCCTTGCCCTACCTATCGAAAGTCGATAGATTTCCATCGTAAGTCGTGGGAAGGGTGGGTCATGGGAAAGCTGACCGTGCGCGCGCTGCGTGCCGTGCTCGTGGTGGTGCTCGCCGGCACCGTGTTCGTGCAGGCGTTGATGGTGTGGACCTTGGTCAGTGGGAACGACCCGGAGGACGGGTCGCTCCCACTGACCCCGTTGCGGGTGCTCACCGTCCTGGGCATGGTGTCGGCCCAGGTCACCCTGGTGTGTGTTTGGCGACTGGTGGCGATGGTGCGTCGCGGAACGGTGTTCTCCACCGCCGCCTTCCGGTACGTGGACGGGATGATCGGCGCGATCGTGGCGGCCGCCCTCGTGTGGTTCGCGGTCACGGCGTTCAACGCGCCGGGCCAGCGGGAGGACCCGGGTGTCACCGTCATCATGGGCGGGGTCGGCGTGGCCATCCTCGGGGTCGCGCTCATCGTGCACGTGCTGCGGATGCTGCTCGCCCAGGCCGTCGCGCGCGACGTCGAGGCGGCGCGGATGCAGGCCGAGCTGGACGAGGTGATCTGATGCCGATCGCCGTCGACATCGACGTGATGCTGGCCCGGCGCAAGATGTCCGTGGGCGAGCTCGCGGAACGCGTGGGCATCACACCCGCCAACCTGGCCGTGCTCAAGAACGGCCGGGCCAAGGCGGTGCGTTTCTCCACGCTGGCCGCGCTCTGCGAGGTGCTCGACTGCCAGCCGGGCGACCTGCTGCGCTGGGAGGCCGAGGACTTCGTGGACGAATCAGCCGAGCGCGCCGCGGAGGCCGTCGTCGGCGAGTGAACCGTTCCTGCCGCGCCGAGGCCGTCACGGCTTCCCGCCGTATCTCGGTCGCGGATTGCCGGTCCGTCCTGGCAGGGTGTCCGCCATGAGTGCCGAGCCCGTCCGACCCGACCCGGTCCGCCACCGCGACCACGGCACGTGGCTCGTCCAGTTCACCGGCCGGATTCTCGTGGTCTGCCCGAGGTGCGGCGGCCGTGCGCTCGTCGCGCCTCGGCCCGGCATCGAGGCGCCGAAGTACTTCAGCGCGCTGCTCTTCCAGCCCCGCCGCCTCGTCTGCGCCGGCTGCGGCGCGGTCGCCGACTGGACGGCCGAGGAGCGGGGCAGGGGCTTGGTCGGCGCGGTGCCCGGCGGCACCGAGGACCCGTTCTTCCGGCGGCCGCTGTGGCTGCAGACCCGCTGCGCGGGACGGATTCTGTGGGCGTACGACGAGAGGCACGTCGACGCCTTGGCCGCCTTCGTGGGCGCCCGGCTGCGTGAGCGTCGCGCCTCCCCGACCATGGCGATGTTCGCCCGGCTGCCCGCCTGGATGAAGTCCGCCGAGCGCCGTGACGAGGTGCTGGCCGGGCTGGCGACGCTCCGCGCCCTGGCGGGGCTCTCGACCCCTGCCGACCGTTCCGACGCGGCCCACGAGCGCGGCGACCGCCCACGCCATCATGGCAGCGTGCTCTTCCGTGGGGGCCCGTACTAAGCACATGCCTCGCTGGGCGCCGACGAGAGTTGCACTCTCTGCGAGAGTTGCGGGAGGAGCACCGACGGGGTCAGGCCGTCGGCCGACCCACGCGTGCTCCCGACCGGTCAGAGGTGGAAGGGCCAGACCGTGACGCGGTCCTGTGCCACACGGACCTCGACCCACGATCCGTCCACCCCGTCGGGCAGCGGCTGGTCGGCGAGATCGAGCAGAATCGACGTGCCGCCCACGTCCAGGACAGCGGCTCCGTCCTCGGTAAGACCCAACTGTCCGCGAAAGACGTTGCGGTCGCCGTCTTCCCGCAGCTCAGGGGTATGGGAGGCACTCGGCCAGGTGTTCACCGCCCACGCGATGGCCACATCCACGGTCCACTCGACATGATGCTCTCGCCCCATGTCCTCGGAGTCCCCCTGCCAGAGCGCCGCAGCAGTGCCCACCGCCGAGTGAACTCGGACCACCCCGGGCGTCGACCGGGCGGATTCGACCGCCTCTACCTGGACCAACACCCCGGCGTCATCCTCGATCGGCTCACCCCACGACAGGCACGAGCCCGCCGTCCACTCCCCCGAAAGTCAGGGGTCGGCCTGCGAGCCGACATCCGTCGTGCGCAACTGACACAGCTTCCCGCACGGACGACACAGTTCGGCCCCCGCGTTGGGCCTAGGGTCTGCCGGGCAACATCGTCACCCTGAGGGGGATCATGCGCATCCGCACCACTACCGCGGCCGTCGTCGCCGTACTCGCCGTCACCGTCGTCGGGTGCGGCGGCGGGAACGACGGCGACAGCGACAGCAAGGCCGACACGCGCCGGAGCAGCGCGCCCGAGACGGCAAGTGCCGCGAAGGACAGCGGTGCCGCCGAGGACTCCGGCATACCTTCCGAGCCCGTCGGCGCCGAGCGGGACGCCGTCCTCGCGGCCCTCCATGACGTCAACGCCAGCCTGACCCATGACGAGGACAAGGCCATCGACGCCGCCCGCAACCAGTGCTCGGCCCTCGACGGCGGCGCGACGGACCCCGACCACGACGCCGCGCAGCGCTTCTCCTACGACGGTGTCACGCTCACCGACGACGACGGAAGTCACATCAACTTCGGTCTGCGCAACACGCTTTGCCCCGAGGAGTGACCGACCAGTCGCCGACTCCGGCCCGCCTCAGCCGTATGGGGCGGGCCACGCCATGCGAAGGCGCGTGGCGTGGCGGGGCCGCGGGTCAGCCCACTTGCCCGACGGCCTCCGTGGCGATCCGCTCGAAAACGGCCTGGTCGGCCGCGAAGTCGGAGTCAGGGATCGGCCAGTGGACGACGATCTCGGTGAAGCCGAGCTCGCGGTGGCGTCCCGCGAAGTCGACGAAGGCGTCGACCGACTCCAGCGGGCGGCTCCGGTCAGGGGTGAAGCCGGTCAGCAGGATCTTGTCGAGCTCGGCCACGTCCCGGCCGGTCTCCGCGCACGCCTTGCCGAGCTTCTCGACCTGGCCGCGCAGGGCCGCGACCGACTGCTCCGGCGTGCCCTCCTCGTACAGCTTCGGATCGCCGGTCGTCACCCACGCCTGTCCGTAGCGGGCCGCCAGCTTCAGCCCGCGCGGCCCGGTCGCCGCCACCGCGAAGGGGAGGCGGGGGCGCTGGACGCAGCCGGGGATGTTCCGGGCCTCCTCCGCCGTGTAGAAGTCGCCCTGCTGAGAGACGGCACCCTCGGTGAGGAGCCGGTCGAGGAGCGGCACGAACTCGCCGAAGCGGTCGGCCCGCTCCTTGGGCGACCACGCCTCCTGCCCGAGCACGGTGGCGTCGAAGCCGTTGCCGCCGGCGCCGATACCGAGGGTGATCCGCCCGCCGGAGATGTCGTCGAGCGAGATCAGTTCCTTGGCGAGCGTCACCGGGTGCCTGAAGTTCGGCGACGTGACGAGGGTGCCCAGGCGCAGGCGGTCGGTGGCCGTGGCGGCGGCGGTGAGAGTGGGCAGGGCGCCGAACCAGGGCCCGTCGCGGAAGGTCCGCCAGGAGAGGTGGTCGTAGGTGTACGCGGCGTGGAAGCCGAGCTCCTCGGCCCGCTGCCACTTGGCACGGCCGCCCGTGTGCCAGCGGTCGACGGGAAGGATCACGGTGCTCAGGCGCAGACTCATGCCACAGAGCCTACGTCGGAACTCAGAGGCGTCTTCTCTCGGATGTACAGCGTCACGGCCTTACGGCCTCACGGGTCGAGCGGGGTTCCCGGCCCGGACCCATCGCAGCCGTTCGGCCGCGCGAGCCCCGCGACCGAACGGCTCACGACGCGGCGTCGCCCTCATCCCCGTTGCCGAACCCCCACTCGACACCGTCGGAGCCCGCGGCCCAGTGGTCCATGGTCTGCTCGATCGCGAGCGGACCGGCCGACCGGCCGACCGTCACGACCATGAAGCTGAGATTCGGCGGTGCCTCGGCCACACCCCCGAGCCGCCCGACGGCGTTCCTGAGGTCCTCGAACTGCTCTGGGGTGAAGCCACCCTGTCGATACGCCTGGACGCACAGGTTGCCGCCCTGCCGGACGACCTCGAACCGGCCGTCCTCCGCCACGCGCAGTACGTCACCGGCCGCGCAGCCGAGCACCAGGCCGGGGCTGCCGGCCAGCTCGACCAGGCCTGATTCCAGCAGCACCGCGGGCAGCACCTCGAAAACGGGCTGTCCGGAGCTCGCGTAGTCGGCCAGCAGCCGGACGTGCGTGGTGGTCGGGGACGGGGAATCGGGCGTCATGGGGGTGATCGTCGCACGCTCGGGCAAGTGCTCGGACGGCGGTCACGTCGGGGCCGAGGTCAGACCTTCACGGCGTCGAGTTCACGCTGGACGTACTCCCGCAGCGTGGTCGGCTTGCGGTCGAGCAGCCAGGTCAGGACGTTGGCGTTGCCCGTGATGCCGTAGCGGCTGTAGTGCCCGAAGAGGCGGTACATGATGTCGTACGGGAACTCGGCCTCCGCCAGTCGCCGGCGCTCGGGACTGACGAGGTCGCTGAGCCTCTGCTCCTCCGCGACGACCGGCCGTCCGGACAGTTCGGCGAGGACCTCGGCGATCTCGTGTCCCGTGACGTAGTCGCTGCCCGACAGTTCGTACGTCGCGTAGTGGTGATGCGGGTCGCCGACCACCCGTGCCGCCACCTCGGTGACGTCCTCGAGGTCGACGTGGGCGAGCCGGGAGTCGGCCGAGTGCGGCTTGCCGTAGACACCGGAGGCGACGGTGCCGACGACGTCGATGTTCTGCAGGTAGTGCATCGGCTGAAGGATGGTGAACGGGATCGGTGACTCGATCACGGCCCGCTCGACCGCGAGCTTGGCCTGATGGTTCAGGAGTTGCTCGATCTGCGGGTGGACCACGGAGAACTGCACGAAGTGCCGTACGTCGTGGCGCCGTGCCTCGGCGACGACGGCACGGCCTATGTCGGCCTCGCGGTGGTGGAACAGCGGTCCGATGTGGACGACCGACTCCGCCCCTTCCATCGCCTTGCGCAGCTCGGCCGGCTCCAGGAGGTCGGCGACGACCGTCTCGGCCGCGCCGAGGTCACGGGTCTCGTGCACCGACGGGGCGATGTCAGCCGCCCGGACCTCCTTGCCCTCACGGGTCAACGCGCGAATCAGACTCCGGCCGGTACGGCCGCTTGCTGCGGTTACAAGGATCACGGGCTCTCCAGGTGAACTGAGCGGCTCAGGGCGAGCAGGCTGTATTTGATATAACACCTACGGGAGGCCGATTGGAAGCATTCCAGGCCTTCACAGTGGGGTTCGACAGGAGCCTTTGCCAGGATCTTTGCAGGTAAACACTCATACACATGTTGCAAGGTCTCCACGCATACACATCTCATGTTGTGATCACATATATCAAAGCGGATGTCGATCCGGGACAATGCGCAACAGAGGGCCTGTCCCACCGCCGTGCGGTGGGACAGGCCCTCTGATCAGGCGCATGCCGTGGAGGCTGGGGTCAGTGGGCGACCACCGGGACCGGGACCTCGTCGTCGGCGCCCTCGCCGGAGGCGACGGGGGTGCTGCCCGGCCGGCCCGCGTTGACCAGGGTCAGGGCGATCACGGCGGCGGCCACCAGGATGCCGACCGCGAACCAGATCGCGCTGGTGTAGCCCTCCACCATGCCCTCCAGCTGCACCAGCTGCTGCTGCGAACGCCCGGCCGCCGAGCCGATGTGGTCGGCGACGTACGCGGTCGTCGCGGACGCCGCGAT